>CBDTZF010000172.1:0-5582 GCA_965364825.1 uncultured Rhodocyclaceae bacterium
TTTTCGACAGTGGTGCTCTCGTACTGGGATTTCGTCAACCAAGACGCCATCGACGCGATCTATCAAGGGGACTTTCCCGGTTGGGCGGTCGAGCATGGTGGCGTGCTGGAGACTTCGTTGATGCTCCATCTCCATCCTCATCTGGTGGACATGGAAAAGGTCAGCGACCATGCGCCGGCAGAATTTCCGCCCTACGATTTTTTCCCGATCAAGCCGGAATGGACGCCGGCGTCGGGTTGCCTGTCATCGGCCAAGCGGGCGACCGCCGAGCATGGAGAAACGTTGCTAAAGGTCTGCGTCGACGGTATCAGCACGGCACTGGCGACCGCCTTCGATTGATTCGCTTTCAAACATCTGACTTTGGCGGCTCGCGCCTTGGACAGATCGGACGGGCGCACCGCGCCCGCCAAACCACAAAAAGAGACGAGGAGACGACAATGGACTCATGGGTACTTGAACTGTTCTTGTGGCTCAACGGCGCAATGTTCGTGCTGGCCATCGGCACCTACGTGAAGCGTTCGATGACGAACGATTCCGGCCAATAGGGGGCACATCATGGACTTTTACAACATACTCAATTGGGGCCTGCTGATCGTTACCTTCGCGGTGATGATCGGAATCGGCGCATGGTCCGGGAAGACGGTCAGCGAGAGCGACGAGGGCGGCTTCCTGCTCGCCGGGCGGACCCTTGGGCCGTTTGTCGGCGCCGCCACGATCGTCGCCACCGGCTTCAGTGGCTGGGGCTTCATGGGCTCGCCCGGCGTGGTCTACGAGTACGGCGCGATCGAAATTCTGGGCAACTTCTTCTTTGCGCCGGCGATAATGATCGCGGTGCTGTTTTTCGCCAGCTACATGCAGAAACGCGCGCTCGAGATGGGCAGCAACACCATTCCGGAGTATATCGGCCAGATCCACGGCGGTGGCGCCGGCGGACGGATGTGTCAGGGCCTCTCGGCGGTGATCACCATCGTGCTGCTGATGGTATTCATGGTCAGCCAGATTAAGGCGGTGGGTCTGCTCGGCGCCTCCTGGCTAGACATCGAGATGACCACGAGCGCGTGGATCATGATCTCGGTGATCATCATCTACACCATGTGGGGCGGCCTGGCCGCGGTGGCGTGGACCGATATGGTGATGGTGTGCGGCATGGCGATCGGGGCGATCGTGATCGTGGTGCAGATGTTTGGCAGCGTCGAACTGAGCGATTGGGTGGCCAAGCTCAACGCAATCAACCCGGAACTGCTCAATCCGACGTCGGGCGCACCCTATGGCTCGGCCAAGGGCTCGGTATTCTACGTGCTGCCCTACGCCTTCCTCTTCGCTGCCGTCCTCCCCTACATGTCGGTGCGATTCCTCGCCTTCCGACCCGACGTGAAAATGCATGTGGTAGGAATCTACGTGGCGATCCTCGGCGCGATTCTCAGCCTGATTCCGCTCGTTGGCCTGTACATGAAGGCCTACGGCCCAGAGCTGGCGCAGGCGGACGCGGCCATGCCGATGTACCTGCAGACGTTCCTGCATCCGGCGTTGGAAGGGCTGATCACGCTGTTCATCATCTTCGCAATGCAGTCCACCGCGAACTCGATGCTGCAGACTGTTTCGGCCGCGACCTCGCACGACCTGCGTCTCGCGCTCAACAAGAATGCGGTGCATGACTCACCTGCTGCGCTGACGATCAACCGGGTGGCGGTGGTCGCTCTGGGCCTGCTCGCTCTGCTGATGATGATGTACGCACCGCCCTTCATGCTGTCGTGGCTCGGTATCCTGGGCTCTGGAACGCTGCTCGCGGCGATGATCGGTCCGGTGTTCATCTCCACCTTCTGGACGGGCACTGCGACCGGGGCGGTGGTCGCGATGGTGGCCGGTTTTTGCACCAGTGGCGGCTTGATGCTGTTTAGCGATTTCGGCTGGACCGAAGCCCCGCTGATCGGTTGCGTCGTATCATCGATATGCTATGTCGGTGTGTCGATCGCGACCGGACGGACCGCGCCGGCCAAGGTGCGGCGCGCATAACGCATTAGGTACGAACGTTTCGCCGGAGCCCGCACAACACGGCGGACTCCGGCGAGGTTTGGTGCGTACTTTTACCGTGCTTTCCGACAAAAAAATGACGGAAACAGACAAGACCCCGACAGGCGGAATTCGTAAGATCCCACTCTGTCAAGACATTCGCCGCTATCCTCGCTATCACGATCGCGGCTTTACACCACCGAGGAGACACTTCCCATGTTTTCAATGAATGACCGTATTGAAGGTTTCGACGATGAGCTGAAAGCGGCAATGGACGCCGAGTATGCGCGCCAGGAATCGCACATCGAGCTGATCGCGTCGGAAAACTATGCCAGCAGGCGCGTGCTGGAAGCACAGGGCAGCGTGCTCACCAACAAGTATGCCGAGGGCTATCCCGGCAAGCGTTACTACGGCGGCTGCGAGCATGTGGATGTGGTCGAGCAACTCGCCATCGACCGCGTCAAGCAACTGTTCGGTGCCGACTGGGCCAACGTGCAGCCGCATTCCGGCTCGCAGGCCAACGCTGCGGTGTACCTCGCGCTGATCAAGCCGGGTGACACCATCCTCGGCATGAGCCTCTCCGATGGCGGTCACCTGACCCACGGCGCCAAGGTCAACTTCTCCGGCAAGATCTTCAATGCCGTGCAATACGGCGTCACCGAGACCGGCTTGATCGACTACGACGCGCTCGAAGCACAGGCGGTCGAGTGCAAGCCGAAGATGATTGTGGCCGGTTTTTCGGCGTATTCACGTCATCTCGATTTCCCGCGCTTCCGCGCCATTGCCGACAAGGTCGGCGCCTTGCTGTTCGTCGATATGGCGCACCCGGCCGGCCTGGTCGCCACAGGTCTGTACCCCAACCCGCTGCCCTACGCGGACATCTGCACCAGCACCACCCACAAGACGCTGCGCGGCCCGCGCGGCGGCATCATCATCGGCCGTGCCAATGCCGACATCGAGAAGAAGATCAATTCGATGGTTTTCCCGGGCACGCAGGGCGGTCCGCTGATGCATGTCATCGCCGCAAAGGCAGTGGCCTTCAAGGAAGCACTCGAGCCCGAGTTCACCGTCTATCAGAAGCAGGTGCTCGCGAACGCAAGAGCGATGGCGGCGGTATTCGTCGAGCGTGGCTTCAACATCGTCTCCGGCGGCACCGACGATCACCTCTTCCTGCTCAATCTGATCGACAAGGGCATCACCGGCAAAGCGGCGGATGCGGCGCTCGGTTCGGCCAACATCACGGTGAACAAGAACACCGTGCCGAACGATCCCCAGTCGCCGTTCGTGACCAGCGGCCTGCGTATCGGTACGCCGGCGATCACCACGCGCGGCATGAAGGAAGCCGAGGCGAAGGAACTGGCGGGCTGGATCTGCGACGTGCTCGACAACATCGAAGACCAATCGACGATTGCCACCGTGCGCGAGAAGGCCAAGGCGCTGTGCGCCCGCTTCCCTGTCTATACCAGCTGAGCGAGCCACGCACGAAACTGGAAAGAAGCAGGAAAGAGACAGGAGAAACGCGTAATGGCAATCAACGTATTCGAAATGTTCAAGATTGGCATCGGACCTTCCAGTTCCCACACGGTGGGGCCGATGCGTGCCGCGCTGACGTTTGCTACCGCGCTGGAGGATGAAGGTTTGCTGCCCCGTGTGCGGCGTGTCCGGGCCGAGCTTTACGGCTCGCTCGGCGCGACCGGCAAGGGGCACAGCAGCGACATTGCCGTGCTGATGGGGCTGGAGGGCGAGGCGCCTGATCTGGTCGATCCCGACGCCATCGAGGGGCGGATTGCAAACATCCGAAGCAGCAAGAAGGTGTCGCTGCTCGGCAAGCACCCGATCGACTACACGGAAAAGACCGATCTCGTGTTTCTGCGCCGTCAGAGCTTGCCTTATCACCCCAACGGCATGCGCCTGATCGCGTTCGACGATACTGGCGCGGAACTCGTGAACCGCACCTATTACTCGGTCGGCGGTGGCTTCGTGGTGAATGAGGATGCGGCAAGCGCAGACCGCATCGTCGAAGACAGCACCCGGTTGCCGTATCACTTCCTCAGCGGGGATGAAATGCTGAGCATGTGTGCCGAGAGCGGATTGTCGATCAGTCAGATCATGATGGTGAATGAGAAGGAGTGGCGAAGCGAGGCCGAAACGCGCGAGGGTCTGCTGAACATCTGGCAGGTGATGCAGGACTGCGTGCGCCGCGGCTGCCAAATGGAAGGGGTGCTGCCGGGCGGCATGAAGGTGCGTCGGCGCGCCGCGCAACTCTACCGCAAGCTGGCTGATGCACCGGAGGCCGCGCTACGCGATCCGCTCACCACCATGGACTGGGTGAACCTGTACGCGCTGGCGGTGAATGAAGAGAACGCCGCCGGTGGGCGTGTCGTCACGGCGCCGACCAACGGCGCGGCCGGGATCATCCCGGCGGTGCTGCACTACTATCACCGCTTCGTTCCCGGCGCCAACGACGACGGCGTGGTGCGATTCCTGCTCACCGCGGCGGCGATCGGCGTGCTCTACAAGGAGAACGCGTCGATCTCCGGCGCCGAGGTTGGCTGTCAGGGAGAGGTCGGGGTGGCCTGCTCGATGGCGGCGGCGGGACTCACCGAAGTCATGGGTGGCACGCCGGAACAGGTCGAAAATGCGGCCGAAATCGGCATGGAGCACAACCTCGGCCTTACCTGCGACCCGATTGGCGGGCTGGTGCAGGTGCCCTGTATCGAGCGCAATGCGATGGGTTCGGTCAAGGCGATCAACGCCTCACGCATTGCCTTGCGCGGCGACGGCAAGCACTTCGTGTCGCTCGACAAGGTCATCAGAACGATGCGCCAGACCGGCCGCGACATGAAGGATAAATACAAGGAGACCTCGCGCGGGGGTCTCGCGGTGAATATCATCGAATGTTGATCAACGACATGCCGCGCAGCAACAGGGCGTCACGATAACAAGGCAGTACGAATCACTCTACCAACAGGCGGCGGGTGCCCACGGGCAAGCCGGCACACCGCCTACCATGAGGAGATAGCACAATGCAGCATTACTCCGGCTTCGGGCTCTTCAAGCACGGGCTTAGCCATCACGAAAATTGGCAGCGTGCCTGGCGCAATCCCGAACCCAAGAGCCAGTACGACATCGTTATCGTCGGCGGCGGCGGGCATGGATTGGCCACGGCCTACTACCTGGCCAAGGTGCACGGCATCACCAACATCGCGGTGGTGGAAAAGGGCTGGCTTGGCGGCGGCAACACCGGCCGCAACACCACCATCGTGCGGTCCAATTACCTGTGGGACGAGTCGGCGTGGCTGTATGAGCATGCGATGAAGCTGTGGGAGGGCCTGTCGCTGGATCTCAACTACAACGTCATGTTCTCGCAGCGCGGCGTGATGAACACCGGCCACACCCTGCAGGACATGCGCGACATCCATCGGCGGGTCAATGCGAACCGTCTCAACGGCATCGACGGAGTCGTGCTTGATCCCAAGCAGATCAAGGAAATCGTGCCGATCATGGACTGCACGAGCAAGCCACGCTACCCCGTGATGGGTGCCTCGTGGCAACCGCGCGCCGGCGTGGCG
>CBDTZF010000173.1:0-5568 GCA_965364825.1 uncultured Rhodocyclaceae bacterium
CAGCAGGTTGTCCGCGTTCCAGGGCGAACGCGCGACTTCGGTGTGCACCGCAAACGGCACGTTGTCGCGCGGCGGCGCGTAGTCGTACGGGAAGTAGTTGATGAATTCTTCCACCCGCACCGCATCGACCGGCGGCAGGCGGCCCTCGGTGATGAAGCGGCGCGCATTGGCCCAGCTTCCGGTGTCGACATCGATGCTGAAAGTCGACACCGGCGCCTCGGCGACGCGCTTGACCGGGTTGTCATCGAGCGCCTGGTAACGCTCGCGATCCTGCGGCTGCGGCAGCATTACTGGGGCCGGCAGAGGCATCGGATGCGGCATCACGCGATACGACGACTCGGCCGCCGCGCGTCCCATCGGCGCCGTCTTGCTCAGCGCGCGTACCGGGCTCGACTCGTTCTGCATAATCGCGTCGTGCGACACGTCGGCGGCCGATTCGGTGGGCGGGGCCGGTGGCGCGACGCGTTCGGCGCGCGGCTCAGGCCGCGAAATCGGTGGCGTCGACGCGGCCGCTTCGGCCTTCGCTTCGTTAGTGGTGTTGTTGCCGGTGGGAGCCGCGCAGGCGCCGAGCAGCAGGCAGGCGGCAATTATCGTGAGGCGGGTCATGGTCGTTCGTCCGTGTGGGGGTGATGTTGTTGAAACGAACGAGATTGATGAATCGGGTTAAAGCAGAATGTAAGTTGATGTGGCTGCGCGCCAGCCGGGGCAAACGCGCGAAACACTCGCGCTGGCACCACCGGAAACTCAACAACGTGCGATCGAAAGCCGTAGCTCGGATGCAGGCCACAGGCTGGAATCCGGGGTTTCAGGCCGATCAACCGATTGTCCCCGGGTTTCCGTACGCTGCATCCGGGTTACGCTTTCCGCCGGGCCTCAAAAGGTTGCCAACGCTGGCGCTGGAGCTAGAGGAGACCTAAATTCCCACCAGCCCCTGAAAGAAGTCGACAACGCCGGGAAGAGCGTCCGCCAACCAGTGCGACGCATTCCAATTCAGAAAATAGGCGTCGATCGCAAGAAGCCCTCCGATCAAAAAGATGGTGGCAATAGGTTTTGACAGGGCCTTGACGATCAGTGCACTCGCCAACATCGTGGCGACAAATACGATGCCCGCATTCGGAAGCTCATCTCCGGTTCCCCGCGCATGGTGATAGGCGAGATAGGTCGCGCCAAGCGTGGCGACGAGAACGAATATCCGGGGAAAGCCCTTCAGGCTTGGGGTCGAACTGCCGCCGCCGGTCAGTCCGCCCTGCGTGTCCTTTTGGTAAGGATCAAACCGAGCGCCGGCACAGTACGTGCAGACGTTGCCGTTTCTGTCGGTGCCGTACCCCCCGCAAATCGGACAAAGCTGTTTCATGCGCGGCCGATGACTTGTTGACGAAAGTATCAAGTGCTTCGTGCGCGATTTTATAACATTTGGTCGGCCGGATTTAATGTGCTTAGCCCGCGTAGGCAGGGCAATCGCACGAATGACATTGTCGTGAACCGCCCGAAATAGTCGTTCACGATCAATCGCTTGCCCGGGGGCTGTTCACAGCGCCTTGATTTGTGTAGTTTTCTATCTTTTTGGGGTGACCCATGGAGACGGAAGGTCGCTTGCGCCTGGCGGACGTGTTTGTATCGATCACGGACCCGCGCCAGCGCAAGAAAACGCAGCATGATCTGGTCGAATTGCTGGTGGTGGCGGTCAATGCAAAGAAATAGGATCAGGTCACGAAATACGACTCATGCCCAGGATCGTTGCGATCGGGCTGCGACTTGAGCCTATAGTCAAACCGGCGACCGCGTCGTTCGTGTCGACGACGAAAACGGCCTGCGTCATCGCTTTCGAGCGACCAGCGTTTCCTCCACTGCCAACGCTGCAGCGTCGTCCAGATTCGTTTGCGCGCGCCGTCGCGCCTCCTCAACCCGTGCGCATGCGCGACTGCAATGACGCAGTACATCCACGACATCTTCAGCAAGTTTCCAGGCACGAACCCCACCATGCAGATCCTGTCGTATAGATAGGCGAACCACATGAAAAAGAGTAGGTCAGGTCTTGAATCCAACAACTTTACCGTCGCCAGCTCGTCAACCTTGGGGGAGAAAGCGCTCGACACAGTTTGCCGGGGTAATGACCGAACTGTGTGCCGGTGGATTTTCGAGCAGCAGGCGATCGCCGGTGACGAGGCGGCTGCCAGGGAAGGCATTGAGCAGTGCCCAAAGGTGATCGTCACCTGGGTCCGGCGCGGCAGGCGCCTGATTGGGCTCGCGCCATATGGCGTTTGCCGCCAAGTCAACAAGAACGCGATCGACTTCGGCGTCGGTCAGGCCGTGCAGACGGGTGAGGCGCGGCCGCAGCAATACCGACCGATACTCGTCCAGCAGCGCCGGAGATAAAAGGTAGAGCAGTTGGCCCGCCAACATTGCGTCCAGGATGGTTGCGACCGGGCTTTGACTTGAACCCGTAATCAAACCGGCGACGACGACGTTTGTGTCGACGACGAAAACCGCCGGCGTCATCGCGTACGAACAGCCTGCGTTTCCCCTACCGCCAACGCTGTGGCGTCGTCCGCGTTCATTTGCGCGCGCCTTCGAGCCTGCGCAACGAGGGCACGCGCGCTCGCCTGATCGTGAATGCCGCGCAGGCGCAGGCTTTCCTCGATAATCGAGGCAAGCGAACGACCCTGACGCGCTGCTGTTTCTTTCAAGGCGCGATGCAGGTTGTCATCGAGCGTGATTGTCAGACGGCTCATGTCGTGGCCTCCGGATGTGGTCGTGTATCAAGATAAGGTGCAATTTAGCACAACAACACCAACTCACCAATACACCGGACCCACAAAGGGCAAAATAAAGCGCAGCGCCGTCTGCCGAATGCACGCCGCGGGAATATCGAGTGCGCTCTTGAAACTCAACGTGCTGTCGCCGTGCCTTCAATGCAGTCAGCGACAAGGAGGCGGGAGGTGGGCTAGATGATTTTCAGACCAGGTTAGAAATCTACAGAGCCTTCCTGACCGAAATAGCGCAGTACATCCACGACACCTTCACCACGTTTCCGGGCACGAACCCCACCATGTAGATCCTGTCGTATAGATAGACGAACCACATGGAACTGGGTATCAACGCAAGTTTTTCAACGTCTCCGGCGGCTACTTGGAAAAGTATCCGAAACACATAAAGCGTCGGCGTTTGGCGCAACGCTCGCGCGCTGCGGTTCAGGTATCCGACCGGATCATCAACTCAAGGAGATTCACCATGAGTCAATGGAAGATCAGCGGAAGCTATTTCGAAACCTGCAACTGTGAGGCGGCGTGCCCGTGCGTATTTATCAGTCCGCCGACCGAGGGTGACTGCAAAGTGCTGGTGGCGTGGCACATCGACGAGGGCAGCTATGACGGCGTCGATCTTGGCGGGCTGAACGTTGCGTTGGCGGTCCACACGCCCGGCATCATGGTGGAAACCAAGTGGAAGGTTGCCGCCTATTTCGACGACCAGGCGAGCGGTCCGCAGAATGACGCGCTGCACGCCATATTCGGCGGCAAGGCCGGCGGCCACCCGGCGGTGCTCGCATCCTTCATCGGCGAGATGGTCGGCGCGAAAAGCGTGCCGATGAAGTACTCCAACGACGGGCGCCGCGCCAGCCTTTCCATTGCCGGCATCGCCGAAGCCGAGATCGAGCGGCTCGACGGCCAGGGTGGCAGACCGATCACGATCGAAAATCACCCGCTTTGCATTGCCCCGGGCGAGCCCGCGACCGTCGGGCGTTCCAAACGTTTCAGCTTCTCGGACTACGGCTGGGAATGGCAGTTTTCGGACCGCAACAGCTTCAGTTCCGCGTTCGCGTACCAGTCGGCATGACGGGCACGCACCATCGTTGGTCCGGCGGCGCGTGGTGGTCTGGCCGTGCGCCGTTGTGGCTTGGCCTGGCGGCGATCGTCGCCGCAAGCTGGCTGGTTTTGTTGCACATGACCACCAACATGTCGGCGATGAACGTCGGCGCATCGGCAGGCCCAGCAATAATTATGCCGGCGACAGGCGCCCCGCCGCTGGCCGCGAGCTTTGCGATGTGGGTCGTGATGATGCTGGCGATGATGCTGCCGAGCGTTGCGCCGGCGCTTCCGATCTACCTCGGTATGGCCGGGCAGCGCGACCCCGACCGCGCACGCGCGATGTCGGCGCTGTACGCGGCGGGCTACGTCGCGCCCTGGATTGTCTACGCGGCGCCCGCGGCGCTGGCGCAGTGGGTATTGACCCGCCAGATGCTGCTCGACCCGATGGGCGAAAGCGCAAGCGCATGGCTCAGCGCGGCTATCCTGATAGGCGCTGGCCTCTATCAGTTTCTGCCGCTCAAACACGCCTGTCTTGCGCGTTGCCGCTCACCGCTGGCGTTTTTTCTCATGGAATGGCGCGATGGCCGCGTCGGCGCCTTCACGCTCGGCATACGCCACGGCGCATTCTGCGTGGGCTGCTGCTGGGCGCTGATGGCCGTGATGTTCGTGGTCGGAACGATGAACCTGGCGTGGATGGCGGTGGTCGCGCTGGCCGTGCTCGGCGAAAAGCTCGTGCCGGCGCGCTGGCACTTCGACTCGGTGGTCGGCGTCGTGTTGATCGTCTGGGGAGTGGCGACGGTCGTGCTCTCCGGCTAGCCAGCACTCTCGCGCCAGCGCACCGGCGCAACGCCCACCAGTTCTTGGAAAGATAGGGCGCGAAAGACCGGGTCAGGTCTCGAAATCCGACGCTTGCGTGCGTGTGGTACGCCGGCAGTTTGCCGGTGGGTTTGTTCCGCTCCTAGGATGGCGGTGACACCTGGACGGGGGGTGACCGGATTCAACGACGGGCTCTATCCCAAGATTGCCGACCGTGTCGAGGAGGTGCCGGAAGGCTCGATCCTGCACTCCATCCGCACCGACCCGCGCGGCGCAACGCACATGGACTCATGATAGTGGCCGCGCTCGGCAGTCGGTAAAAATCGAGGATTGCCATGACCGTCCAGCTCAATCACACCGTCGTCTCCGCCCGCGACAGCAAAGCGCCGGCGACCTTACTCGCTGGAATCCTGGGCCTGCCGCTGCCGACCCGCTTCGGTCCGTTTCAGGTGGTCGAACTCGACAACGGCGTGAGCCTCGATTTCATCGACACTGACGAAGAGTTCATAATCGAACGCGACGCCTTCCTCATCAGCGATGCCGAGTTCGACGAAATCTTCGCCCGCATCCGTGTCCGCGAGCTGACCTGGTGGGCAGACCCCCGACGGTCGCGGCCCGGCGAGATCAACACTCGCGACGGCGGCAGTGGGATGTATTTCGAAGACCCGAACGGGCATTTGCTGGAGATTCTGACGCGGCGCTATGGCAGCGGCGAATGACGCCACCGCGCAATTTTGGCGAGCGGTGGGTGGTACGGGTAAAACTTCACCCCCGATTGCCTGTCTCACTGCGGGCGCGATTGAGCCGTCAGCGACCGGACAAAAGAGCGCAGCGCGTGTCGCCGCTGGACATTATTCTGCGCGCATCCGCCTTGCGCCATGGGCTTGCGCATTTATCGATTTTCACCGGGAGAATGAAATGCCGGAACAAAGCCGCCCCGTTGCAT
>CBDTZF010000174.1:0-5556 GCA_965364825.1 uncultured Rhodocyclaceae bacterium
AGTTGCGCCCGCTGCGCAAGCTGCTCGATCGCGCCGATCCGGTCGACACCACGGTTGGTTTTACCTTCTGATGAAAGCGATGATCCTCGCCGCCGGACGCGGCGAACGCATGCGCCCGCTCACCGACAACTGCCCAAAGCCCTTGCTGCCAGTGGGCGGCACGCCGCTGATCGTGCACCACCTGCGCGCGCTCGCCGCCGCCGGCATCATCGACATCGTCATCAATCACGCCCACCTCGGCCACATGATCGAAGCGGCACTCGGCGACGGCCGCGATTTTGGCGTGCGCATCCGCTACTCGCCCGAAGTCCAGGCGCTGGAGACCGCCGGCGGCATCCGTCAGGCGCTACCGCTGCTGGGCGACGCCCCTTTCCTGGTGATCAATGGCGATGTGTTCTGCCACTTCGATTTTGCCCGTCTGCCGCCGCGCGCCGGGACGCTGGGCGACGACGGTGATCTGGCGCATCTGGTGCTGACGGACAACCCGCCGCAACATCCAGTCGGCGATTTCAGCCTGCGTGACGGCCGCGTGCTGGCGCAGGCCGACACGCGCCTCACTTTCACCGGCATCGGCCTCTACCATCCGACGCTCTTCGCCGCGTTGCCGGCCGGCAAGCGCGCCGCCCTCGCCCCGCTGCTGCGCGTCGCAATGGACGAAGCGCGCGTCAGCGGCGAATACTTCAGCGGTCTGTGGCACGATATCGGTACACCGCAGCGATTGGCCGAACTTGACCACCAGTTGCGCGAGAACATCGTAACGCCGCATCGGCATCCGCCTGGAGAATCTGCGTGAATCACGATTTTGCCCCGTTCCACAACCGCCGCCAACGCCTGCTCGACCGCATGGCGGCGGCTGGCGGCGGGGTGGCGATCATTCCTACCGCGCATGAACTGATACGCAATGCAGACACCCATTTCCCGTTTCGCCCCGACAGCTACTTTCACTACCTGAGCGGCTTTCCCGAACCCGAAGCGGTGATCGTGCTGATTGCCGGCGACACCCCGCGCAGCGTGCTGTTCTGCCGCGAGAAAAACGTCGAGCGTGAAATCTGGGAGGGCTTCCGCTACGGACCCGAGGCCGCCTATGCGCATTTCGCCTTCGATGAAGCCGCGCCCATCGACAGCCTCGACGCGCGTCTGACCGAACTGCTCGCCAACCAGCCCGCGATCTTCTTCACCTTGGGTCACGACACCGCGTGGGATGCGCGCGTGGTCGCCGCGCTGCAACGCGTGCGCCAGCAGGTGCGCACCGGCATCACCGCGCCGGCCGTTATTCACGACCTGCATGCGCTACTCGACGAGATGCGGCTGATCAAGGACAGCCACGAGCATGTGATCATGCAGCAGGCCGCGACGATTTCCGCCGAAGCGCATCGTTGCGCGATGCGCGCCGCGCGCCCCGGCCTGCATGAGTACGTGCTTGAAGCCGAGTTGCTACGTGTGTTCCGGCAACACGGCGCGCAGGCGCCCGCCTATCCGTCGATCGTCGCCAGCGGCGCCAACGCCTGCGTGCTGCATTACGTGAGCAACGACTGCGTCATGAAAGACGGCGACCTGCTGCTCATCGACGCCGGCTGCGAGCTGGATGGCTACGCCTCCGACATCACCCGGACCTTCCCCGTCAATGGTCGTTTCAGCGGCCCGCAACGCGACGTCTACGCGCTGGTGCTGGCCGCGCAGCAGGCTGCCATCGAAAGCACCCGGCCTGGTGTGCCCTGGAATGAACCGCACGACGCCGCGGTGCGCGTGCTGGCGCAGGGCATGATCGATCTCGGCCTGCTCGCAGGCAGCCTCGACGGTGCGCTCGAATCCGGCGACTACCGCCGCTTTTACATGCACCGCACGGGCCACTGGCTGGGCATCGACGTCCATGACGTCGGCAATTACAAGCTCGCCGGCGAGTGGCGCGCGCTGCAACCGGGCATGACACTCACGGTTGAGCCAGGCTGCTACATCCGCCCCGCCGACGACGTTCCCGAGGCCTTCTGGAACATCGGCGTGCGCATCGAGGACGACGCCCTGGTGACCGTCGACGGCTGCACGCTGATGAGCGCGGCGGCGCCCAAATCAAGCGACGACATCGAAGCGCTCATGCGCGACGCACGCGCATGAACATGCCCGATATCCTCATCATCGGCGCCGGCCCGGTCGGCATGGCACTGGCGCTGGCGCTCAAGGACGGCCCGCATTCGGTGACGCTGCTCGATGCCCGCGAGCGCGGTGCGGCGCGGCGCGATCCGCGCGTGCTCGCCCTCGCCCACGGCACCCGCCTGACGCTCGAGCGCCTCGGCGTGTGGCCGAATCTGCCGACCACCGACATCCACCGCATCCATGTATCGCAGCAGGGCGGACTCGGGCGCACCGTGATCGATCACGCCGATTACGGCGTCGACGGCCTGGGTCATGTGGTGCGCGCCGGCGAGCTGGCGGCTGCCCTCGACGACGCCGTGAGCGCCGCCGGCATCCCGTTCATCGACCACTGCGAGGCGATTCCCGACGATGAGCTGCCGGGCCGTGTCACGCGCGTCGACGGCGGCGAGATGATCGAAGCGCGTCTGATCGCCTGCGCCGAAGGCGGCATGCGCGCCGACGACCCGGCGATCCGCGTGCGCGACTACGACCAACACGCGGTGATCTGCATGGCGACACCGGCGCGCGAACATGAGCACACCGCCTACGAACGCTTCACCCCCGACGGACCGCTGGCACTGCTGCCCTGCGGCACCGACTTTGCGGTGGTGCACACCACCACGCCAGCGCGCGCCGAGGCGCTGTGCGCGCTTGACGACGCCGCCTATCTGGCCGAACTGCAAGCCGCCTTCGGGCGCCGCATCACGCTCACCGGCGTGGGCGCGCGCGAGCGTTTTCCCTTGCAGTTGCGCGTGCGCAGGGCGCCGATTGCCGAGCGCCTGGTGTGGATCGGCAATGCTGCGCAGACGCTGCATCCGGTGGCCGGCCAGGGCTTCAATCTGGCACTGCGTGATGTATGGGCGCTGGCGCGTCTGCTCAACCGCGCAGAGGACCCGGGCGATGCCAACGTACTCGCCGACTATCGGCGCGCGCGCCGCCTCGATCGCGCCGGCACCGCGGGATTCACGGACTCGCTGGTGCGCCTGTTCAGCAACGATCTGCCGCCGCTGCGCGCGCTGCGCGGGCTCGGCTTGCTGGCACTTGACCTCGCCCCGCCGCTGCGTCATTTCGTTGCAAAACGTATGATGTTTGGCGCACGCGCCTGGCCTTGAGAGTGCTGTCCGGCGCGGCGCATGCGACCTGCCGTACAGCCAGCAACGGAGGGAAACGTTACGCTTTGAGGCAGCGTGCCCGCCTGCCGATCGGTTAGAATGTCGCTCCTTTCCCCCGCCTCATCGTGGTCGCCCATGAATTTCGCCGGCTACACACTGCGCAATAATCTGTTCGTCGCGCCCATGGCCGGGGTGACCGATCGTCCGTTCCGCCAGCTATGCAAACGCCTTGGCGCAGGACTGGCGGTGTCGGAAATGGTGACCTCGAACAACCTGCTCTACGCCACCGAAAAAACCCGCCGCCGCACCGACCACGCGGGCGAGACCGAACCTGTTTCGGTGCAGATCGCCGGTGCCGAACCGGCGATGATGGCCGAGGCGGCGCGACACAACCGCGACCACGGCGCGCAGATCATCGACATCAACATGGGTTGCCCGGCCAAAAAGGTGTGCAACAAGGCCGCTGGCTCCGCGCTGATGCGCGACGAAGCGCTGGTCGCCGACATCCTCTCGGCGGTCGTCAACGCGGTGCCCGAGTTGCCGGTCACGCTCAAGATGCGCACCGGCTGGGATCGCGACAACCGCAATGCGGTGCGCCTGGCGCGCATTGCCGAAGACGCAGGCATTCGCGCGCTGGCCATCCACGGCCGCACGCGCGCCGACAAATACATGGGCCAGGCGGAGTACCGCACCATCGCGGCGGTCAAACAGGCAGTGTCGATCCCCGTGATTGCCAATGGGGATATCGATTCGCCGCAAAAAGCAGCGGCGGTGCTGCACTTCAGCGGTGCCGACGGCGTCATGATCGGTCGCGCCGCACAGGGCCGACCGTGGATTTTCCGCGAGATTGAGCATTTCCTGGCCACCGGCGAGCAGTTGCCGCCGCCCACGGTGCTGGAAATCCGCGACGTCTGCCGTGCGCATGTCGCCGATCTTTACACTTTCTATGGTGAATGGTCGGGGGTGCGCATCGCGCGCAAGCACATCGGCTGGTATACGAAAGGGTTGACGGGCGCGCAGGCGTTTCGCCTGCACATGAACCAGCACGATTCGGTCGCCGGACAGCTCAATGCGATCGACGACTTTTTTGAACATCTCAGTCGTCTGGGCGTTACGCTACAGGCGCAGGCATCCTGCTTCGAGAAATTGGTCGCATGAGGGCCGCATGAGCCACCATAACGAAATCGCATGTGCCGTCACGCGCACGCTGGAACAATATATTCAGGACCTGGACGGCGAGACGCCGGCCGCGCTCCACTCACTCGTCATCCGTAGCGCCGAACGCCCGATGCTCGAATTCGTGCTGCAGCACACTGACGGAAATCAGACACTGGCCGCGCAACTGCTTGGCATCAATCGCAACACCCTGCGCCGCAAACTCACTGAATACCAACTCCTTTAACGCATCTGCCTGACCTCCCGCCCCGCTAGGCGCCCGCTCACATGCAAACCACCCAAGCCCTGATCAGCGTCTCCGACAAAACCGGCGTCGAAGCCTTGGCGCATGAACTGCATCGCCTCGGCATCAAGCTGCTGTCGACCGGCGGCACCGCCAAACTGCTGCGCGACGCCGGCCTGACGGTCACCGATGTGTCGGAATACACCGGCTTTCCCGAAATGCTCGACGGCCGTGTCAAGACGCTGCATCCGAAGGTGCATGGCGGCATCCTGGCGCGGCGCGACCTGACTGCGCACATGGACACCATCGCGCAGGCGGATATCGGGCGCATCGATCTGGTGGTGGTCAATCTCTATCCGTTCGAGCAGACCATCGCCCGCGGCGACTGCACGCTCGAAGAGGCGATCGAAAACATCGACATCGGCGGCCCGACGATGGTGCGCGCCGCCGCCAAGAACCACGGTGGCGAGGCCGGCGGCGTGGGCATCGTCACCGATCCGGCGGACTACGCTGCGATCGTCGAAGAACTCAAAACCAACGACGGTGCGCTTTCGGCGCGCACCCGCTTTTCGCTGGCGGTGAAAGCCTTCACGCACACCGCGCGTTACGACGGCGCGATCTCGAACTATCTGACCTCTCTAGCCGACGATGGCAGCCGACACGCATATCCCGAGCGCCTGCAATTGGCCTTCGACAAGGTGGAGGATCTGCGCTACGGAGAAAACCCGCATCAGAGCGCCGCCTTTTACCGCGAGCCGGGCGCGGCCGACGGTGGTGTGTCGGGCTACGCCCAGTTACAGGGCAAGGCGCTGTCGTACAACAACATCGCCGACGCCGACGCGGCGTGGGAATGCGTCAAGGCCTTCGATCGCGCTACGCCCGCCTGCGTCATCGTCAAGCACGCCAATCCCTGCG
>CBDTZF010000175.1:0-5521 GCA_965364825.1 uncultured Rhodocyclaceae bacterium
CGCTTGCGCGTGAATTGCCGCTTGGGTTCCAAACAGAACGAAGCACCACGCGAGATTCACGGCGTCACGGCTTTGCACCGCCGGCCCGTTGCACGCGCGGGTCTTCGTCCCGCACACGGACGGGCTGAGCCGCATGGCGGGCATCGGTTTCGAGCTGCGCAAACTGCTGCAAAAGGACAGCCTGTCGGGGCTGGCGCAGGCCTATCTATATGCCGGCGTGATCGGCTCGGGGCCGTGGGTGCTGTCGATTGTCGGCATTCTTGCGATCGGCCTGCTGGCCGCGACAATGGACACGCACATCGAGGGCGTGACGCGGTTTCAGGTGTCGGTGACCTGGCTCATCGCCAGCTCGTTGATCCTCACCGGCGGAGTTCAACTGGCGTTTACGCGCTACGTTTCGGATCGCCTGTTCGAGAAACGCACCGACGATGTCGTGCCCAACCTGCATGGCGTGCTTTGCATCGTTCTGCTCAGCGCCGGCACGCTGGCCACCGTGCTCGCGTTCACCGCCTTCGCCAAGGAGAGCGCGATCTACCGGCTGCTGATGGTCGCCGGCTTCACGCTGCTGTGCGGCATCTGGGTGCTGACCATTTTTCTCTCCGGTCTCAAGCGCTATCACGCCATCGTGGCAATGTACGCGCTGGGTTACGGCGTGACCGTAGGGGCGGCGCTGCTGGCCCTCGCCCACGGCTACGGCCTCGAGGGCCTGTTGGGCGGTTTTGTGCTCGGTCACTTCCTGTTGTTCGCCGGTATGTGGTGGCTGACCGTAAGCCGTTTCAACGTACCGCACGCGGTCAGCTTCGATTTTCTGAACGCACACCGCCGCTATCCCGACCTGTTCGTCATCGGCGTGCTGTACAACCTCGCGGTGTGGATGGACAAGCTGGTGTTCTGGCTCTATCCGGAAACCTCGCGCGCGGTCATCGGCCCCTTGCGCGCTTCGGTCATCTACGACTTGCCGGTGTTCATGGCCTATCTATTCATCATCCCCGGCATGACGGTGTTTCTGGTGCGTATCGAAACCGATTTCGCCGAGTATCACGAGCGCTTCTACAGCGCGGTACGCGACGGCGGCAGCCTCGAAACCATTGAAAGCATGCGCGACGAGATGGTGTTGTCGATCCGCCAGGGCTTTGCCGAGATCGCCAAGATCCAGACGCTCGCGCTGCTCGCCGCGATTGTTGTCGGCCCGGCCGCGCTGGCGGCACTCGGCATCCCCGCGCTGTACCTGCCGCTGTTCCACGTGCAGACCCTCGGCGCCAGCCTGCAGGTCGGTTTGCTGGCGCTGCTCAACGTCTTTTTCTACCTCGATCAGCGCGCCGTGGTGCTGCGCCTGTGTGTGCTGTTCTGCCTCACCAATCTGCTGTTCACCCTGCTCACCCTGCAACTTGGCGCGGCTTTCTTCGGCTACGGCTATGCCTGCGCAGTGCTGATCACGCTGCTGTGGGGGCTGTTCACGCTCGACCGCCGTCTTGGCCGGCTGGAGTACGAGACTTTCATGCTGCGCTGAGCGCATCCGGCACGCCGGAACAAAACCCCGGGCCAGGCATCCAATCCAACAATTCCCCGGAAAATCAAAGCATTGCTGGCGTAGTGGTTATTCATCGGCGCTGCATGGTGCACCGCACTTGGTTAGAATGCACCGTTTCCCCGAACGCAAAGCAAGACTCATCGATGACCCAGCGCCTGCGCGAAATTCCCTATAACTACACCTCGTTTTCCGATCGCGAAATCGTCATTCGTTTGCTCGGCGAAGCATGCTGGCAGGTGCTCGAGAGCTTGCGCGGCGATCGCGTCACCGGTCGCTCGGCGCGCATGCTGTACGAGGTGCTCGGCGACATCTGGGTGATACAGCGCAACCCCTATCTGTTCGACGACTTGCTCGACAACCGCAAGCGGCGCAAGGCGCTGGTGGACGCGCTGCGCCATCGCCTCGGCGAGGTCGAAAAACGGCGCCTCGAGACCGACAGTGAGGATGTCGACCGCGACGCCAAGGTGAAACAACTGGTGGATGCGGTGAGCACGGCGATCGCGAACTTCGAATTGCAGTTCGAGGAAACATACGATCTGCGCCGCAAGGTGCAGCGGGTACTGTCACACAATACGCGCAAGGACAACATCCGCTTCGACGGCCATGCCCGCGTCTCGCATGTCACCGATGCCACCGACTGGCGCGTCGAATATCCCTTCGTGGTGCTCGCGCCCGACACCGAGGATGAAATCTGCCCGCTGGTGCGCGACTGCATTTCACTTGGTCTCACCATCATTCCGCGCGGCGGCGGCACCGGTTACACCGGCGGCGCCATTCCGCTCGACGCGCGCTCGGTGGTGATCAACACCGAAAAGCTCACCGCGATCGGCTCGGTCGAAGAAACCACCCTCCCCAGCCTGCACGGGCCGATGGAGAAGCCCTACGCCACGATCCGCACCAGCGCCGGCGTGATCACCGAGCGTGTGGCCGAAGCGGCGAAAGCGGCCGGGCGCGTGTTTGCGGTCGACCCGACCTCGGCTTCGGCCTCCTGTATCGGCGGCAACGTGGCGATGAATGCGGGCGGCAAGAAAGCCGTGCTGTGGGGCACCGCGCTCGACAATCTGGCGTGGTGGAAAATGGTCACGCCGGACGGAAACTGGCTGGAAGTCGAACGTCTCGATCACAACTTCGGCAAGATTCACGAGCAGGAGACGGTGCGCTTCCGCCTGCGTCGCTATGGCGTTTCGGAAACCCATCTGCTGGGCACCGAAGTGATCGAGATGCCCGGCGCGGCGTGCCGCAAGGACGGCCTTGGCAAGGACGTGACCGACAAGTTCCTCGGCGGCATTCCAGGCATCCAGAAGGAAGGCACCGACGGCATCATCGTCGCCGCCCGCTGGGTGCTGCACCAGATGCCGCCGGTGACGCGCACGGTGTGTCTGGAGTTTTTCGGCCAGGTGCGCGAGGCGGTGCCGGCGATCGTCGAAATCACCGATTTCTTCAAGCCCGGCGGCGACGGAAACACGCTCGGCGTGCAACTGGCGGGGCTCGAGCACCTCGACGAGCGCTATGTGAGCGCCGTCGGCTACACCACCAAAGCGAAGCGCCACGGTCGCCCCAAGATGGTGCTCATCGGCGACATCGTCGGCCATGACGAGGCGGCGGTGATGAAGGCCGCGTCGGCGGTCATCCGCATGACCAACGCACGCGGTTCGGAAGGTTTCATCGCCGTGAGCGACGAGCAGCGCAAGCGCTTCTGGCTCGACCGCGCGCGCACCGCCGCCATCTCGCGCCACACCAACGCCTTCAAGATCAATGAGGATGTGGTCATCCCGTTGCCGCGCATGGGCGACTACTGCGATGCCATCGAACGCATCAACATCGAGCTGTCGACGCGTAACAAGCTCGAACTGTGCGACGCGCTCACCAAGGCGCTTGGCGGCACGCTGCCACTGCACAAGCTGGATATCGGCGTCGACCCCGAATCAATCTTCGGCGAACGCCGCCAGGCCGCACTCGTTTATGTGGCGCAGGTGCGCACGCGCTGGCAATGGTTGCTCGACAACCTCGACATGCCGCTTGCCGAGGCCGAGGCGCGCTTCGAGGAATTCGGCATCGAAGCCGGCGAGCTGACCAACACCGCGGCCGAACCGCGTCTCTTCCACCGCCTCCAGGACTATTCGATACGCATTTCGTGGAAGCGCGAACTGCGTGCGCGGCTGATCAAGATTTTCGAGGGCGACGTGTTCGGCCCGGTGCGCGATGTAATCGACCGCACCCACGCCGAGGTGCTGCGCGGCCGGTTGTTCGTGGCGCTGCACATGCACGCCGGCGACGGTAACGTGCACACCAACATTCCTGTCAACTCCGACGACTACGTCATGCTGCAGACCGCCAACCGGACGGTCGAGCGCATCATGGCGATCGCCCGTTCGCTCGATGGCGTGATCTCGGGCGAGCACGGCATCGGTCTCACCAAAATCGACTTCCTCACCGACGACGAGATGGCGAACTACTGGGCCTACAAGACCCAGGTCGACCCCAAAGGTCACTTCAACCGCGGCAAGCTGCAACGCGGCGGCAATCTGGATCGCGCCTACACCCCCAGCTTCAACCTGCTGGGGCATGAATCGCTGATCATGGAACAGACCGAGATCGGCGAGATTGCGTACGACATCAAGGACTGCCTGCGCTGCGGCAAGTGCAAACCGGTGTGCGCAACCCACGAGCCACGCGCCAATCTGCTGTATTCGCCGCGCGACAAGATCCTGTCCACTTCGCTGCTGGTCGAAGCAATGCTCTACGAAGAACAGACGCGACGCGGCGTCTCGCTCGACCACTGGGCCGAGTTCGAAGACGTGGCCGACCATTGCACGGTGTGCCACAAGTGCGAGAATCCGTGCCCGGTGGATATCGACTTCGGCGACGTCACGATCAAGATGCGCAATCTGCTGCGCAAGCAGGGCAAGAAGTCGTTCAACCCCGGCACCGCCGCGGCAATGGCCTTCCTCACCATCAAGGACCCGACCACCATCAAGCTCATCCGCAAGGGCATGATCGAGTGGGGTTACACCGCGCAGCGTCTCGGCCACAAGGTCGGCAAATCGCTCGGGCTGATCCAGGCGCAAGTCAAGCAGCCGCCGGCCACGCTGCACAAGGCGCCGCTCAAGGCGCAGGTGATCCACTTCATCAACAAACCCATGCCGGGCAACCTGCCCAAGCGCACCAGCCGCGCGCTGCTCGACATCGAGGACGACAAGGTCATCCCCGTGATCCGCAATCCCGCGCTGGGCGTTGATGAGTCGGATGCGGTGTTCTACTTCCCCGGCTGCGGCTCCGAGCGCCTGTTCAGCCAGGTCGGCCTCGCCACCCAGGCGATGCTCTATCACGTCGGCGCCACCACCGTGCTGCCGCCCGGCTATCTGTGCTGCGGCTACCCGCAAACCTCGGCCGGCGAGGAAGACAAGGGCCAGAAGATCACCACCGACAACCGCGTGCTCTTCCACCGCGTCTCCAACACGCTCAACTACCTCGACATCAAGACCGTGCTGGTGTCCTGCGGCACCTGCATGGATCAGTTGCTCAAGTACCAATTCGACAAGATTTTCCCCGGCTGCCGGCTGATCGACATCCATGAATACCTGATGGAGAAAGGCGTCAAGCTGGAGGGCGTGGAGGGCGTGAAATACATGTATCACGAGCCCTGCCACACGCCGATGAAGATCTATCAGGGCATCAAGGTGGCGAACGAACTGATGGGCACACGCGTGGACCTCAATGATCGCTGCTGCGGCGAATCGGGCACCCTCGCGGTGACCCGCCCCGACATCTCCACCCAGGTGCGTTCGCGCAAGCAAAAAGAGATCGAACAGGGCGCCGCGGCGCTGCGCGAAGGCAACGCCGCGACACCGCTGAAAGTGCTCACCTCCTGCCCGAGTTGCCTGCAGGGGCTGTCGCGCTTCGCCAACGATGGCGGCGGCGTCGAGGCCGACTATATCGTGGTCGAAATCGCCAAACACATTCTGGGCGAAGACTGGCTGCCGGCCTACG
>CBDTZF010000176.1:0-5511 GCA_965364825.1 uncultured Rhodocyclaceae bacterium
CTCCAGTCCGCGAATGCGCGCCTTGCTCACATTATTGGCCGCGTTGATGCTCGCGTCGAAGGCGATCAGATCGTCGACCGAGGTCTCAAACACATTGACCGTCCAGCGACCCCAGTCGCCACGACCGGTCAGACCGACATCGAAGCTGCGCGAGGTCTCCGGCTCGAGCGCCGGGTTGCCGAAGAAGGGAAAATACAGCTCGTTGAATGACGGCGCCTTGAAGGCGGTGCCGTAGCTGGCGGTGAGGCGCAGGCTTTGGGAAATCGCCATGCCCCAGGCGACGCTGCCGGTGGTATACCCACCGAACTGCTCGTTGTCGTCGCGGCGCAGACTGAACTGATAGTCATGCGCGCCGGTCGCGCCCTGGTAGAGCGCATACACGCCCTGGTTGGTGCGCTCGGTCACCGGATAGGGGGTGGTGCTGTCGATCTCGTCCTCGACCTGGTCGATCCCGAAGGTGATCAGGTGATCCATACCGATCGCCACATCGTTCTGCCAGCCGAGGCTGATGCGCTGCGTGTCGAAGCGGGTGCTGAAAACGTCGTCCTTGTAGTTGCGCGCGTTGTCCTTGGCCAGCCCAGCCGACAGCGTCATTTTCCATGCCTCGATCGGCGAATAGCTGAACTGCCCGCCGAGCACTTCCTGCACCGTGTCGGCACTGTTCTGAAAGTCGCCATCGAATTCCGACTCGCCCTCGCTGCGCAGCCAGCTCACGTTCACGTCGGCCCCGCCCGGCAGGTGATAGCCGGCGCGCACCGAAGCGGACAGATTGTCATAGCCGTCGCGGTCGGGTTCGGCGGTAAAGCATCCGCCGACACCGGCCGCCTCGACGCGGCAACTATTGAAACCGCGGGTTTGCTCATGTGACAGATTGAGGCTGATCCAGCCATCCTCGCCACCGCCATCGAGTCCGACAGCGGCCTTGTAGGTCTGGTCGCTGCCCGCGGCGATGCTGCCATTGGCTCGCGGCGCACCGCCACCGCGTTTGGTGAAAATCTGGATGACCCCGCCAATCGCCTCGGAGCCGTAGAGGCTTGAGCGCGGACCGCGCACGATCTCGATGCGCTCGATCATGTCCACCGGCAAATCCTGGAAGGCGGTGCTGCCCGAGGTCGCCGAGCCGACCTTGACGCCGTCGATGAGCACCAGCACATGATCCGACGCGGTGCCGCGCAGGAACACCGAAGTCTGCGTACCGCGGCCGCCGTTGGTGGCGACCGAGAGGCCGGGCAAGCCGCGAAACAGATCGGCCAGCGCACGCGGTTGCTGGCGCTCGATGTCGGCGCGCGTAATCACCGATACCGGGGCCAGTGAATCGTCGACCGTACGCGCGGTGCGCGTCGCGGTGACGATCACCGTCTCACCGACCGCATCCGCGGCGACAACAGAAAAAGGAAATGCACAGGAAACCGCCAGGGCGGCGGTAGAGAATCGGATTTTCAAGACAACACTCCCGGCATGCCAAGCGTCCCCGCCCGGGCATGCATCGTTTGGCGAATGCGAAAACCTCGGGAGAAACGCATCAGGCAGCCTGCACCCACCGCTCCCCCTCGGAACTTCCGCTCGAAGAGCGCATGACACAATGCAACGCGTGCTGCGTCGATCGTCAGGCGCTCGATATGTTCCGGGCCGGTATCCGGGCTCGTGGCTGGCGCGATCGTCCGCGCCGGGTGCATCGCCTTCCCGGGTTCGAAAACCCAGTGGCGGTTGGATGCACCCTGGGGCCTGTTCTCATTCGAGCGTGATCCGTCGATCGAATGAGAACAGGCCCCAACCACTTACCGTTGCGGGGGCAGCACAGGCGTTGCGAGGCCAGGAGGAGCCTGGGACACGCGCACCTGTTTCCCGTTTAACCCGCGGGTGGAAACACCCTCGGGCACCCGAAACATGCGTCGCCCGCAGAGCGGGCAACTGCGCGATAATACAGCCATGAATCCGTCAACGCGATGCGTCACGCTCTGCCCATGACCACCGAACTCATCCTCGGTGGCGCCCGCTCGGGCAAAAGCCGGCTCGCAGAAGCCCGCGCGCTGGCTCAGGGCGGACCGGTCACGGTGATCGCCACGGCCGAAGCCGGTGACGGTGAAATGGCGGCGCGCATCGCCCGCCACCGCGCCGATCGTCCGGCGCACTGGGACACCATCGAAGCGCCCACGGCGCTCGCCGAAACTCTCACCCAGGCCGCCTGCGCCAATGGCTGCGTGATCGTCGACTGCCTCACGCTGTGGCTTTCCAACCTGCTCACCAACGCCGCTGACACGCTTAATGCGCCGCATGACGTGAACACGAGATCCCCATGGCAGACCGAACAATCGGCGCTGATTGCCTGCCTGCCGACGCTGCCCGGCCAGATCGTGCTGGTGGCCAACGAAGTCGGCCTCGGGCTGGTGCCCGAATCGGCGCTCGGCCGTCTCTTTCGCGACGAAGCCGGACGTCTCAATCAGGCGGTGGCCGCGGCATGTGATCATGTCACCCTGGTGGCGGCCGGACTGCCACTGACTCTAAAGGGGCCGCCGGGCGCGCGCTGAACGCGCGTCACGATTGCTCCGACCCACGAGGCAGACCCAATGACCTACAGCATCTCCCCCCTCGGCGACGACTTGACGGACGCGCTACAGCAAAAGATCGATGCGAAAACCAAGCCCCCCGGCGCACTCGGGCGCATCGAGGCGCTGGCCTTGCAGATCGGCCGCATCCAGCAATCGCTCACCCCCGCGCTGAAAAATCCGCACGTCGTCATCTTTGCCGGCGACCACGGCGCCGCCAAGGCCGGCGTATCCGCCTATCCGCAGGACGTGACCTGGCAAATGGTGGAGAATTTTCTCGCCGGCGGTGCGGCGATCAACGTCTTCGCGCGCCAAGCCGGGCTTGGGCTGCGCATCGTCGATGCCGGCGTGGCGCACGATTTCGGCGCGCGCGACGGCCTGATCGACGCCAAGATTGCGCCGGGCACGGCGAACTACCTCGATGCCCCGGCGATGAGTGCCGCACAGCGCGATGCGGCGATCGCGCGCGGCCGTGCGATCGCCCACGAACTCGCCGATGAAGGCTGCAATGCGCTGGGCTTTGGCGAGATGGGCATCGGCAACACCGCCGCCGCGTCGCTGCTGACCCACTGTCTCACCGGCGCACCGCTGGCGCTGGTGGTCGGACGTGGCAGCGGGCTCGACGACATCGGTCTGTCGCACAAGCAGACCGTGCTGTGCAAAGCTTTGGCGCGTGGCGGCCGCCCGCGCGATGCACTCGGCACGCTGGCCGAATACGGCGGCTTCGAGATCGCCATGCTCACGGGTGCCATGCTCGGTGCCGCCGAACGGCGCATGCTGCTGGTGATCGACGGTTTCATCACCACCGCCGCACTGCTGGTGGCGCACGCGTTGGCGCCGGCCATCACCGAATATTGTGTGTTCGCCCACAGTTCGCAGGAACGCGGGAACAGCCATCAACTGGGCTGGTTCAACGCCCGGCCGCTGCTCACGCTGGGCATGCGGTTGGGCGAAGGCACCGGCGCCGCGCTGGCCTGGCCCTTGCTCAACGCCGCAACCGGTTTCCTCAACGAGATGGCGAATTTCGATTCGGCCAGCGTCAGCCGCAAGATGGGCTGACGCCCACGCCCAGTTCACTCCGACGTGCGCTACCAACTCGAGCTCTTCTTCACCGCGCTGGGCTACTTCACGCGCCTGCCAATCCCGGCCTGGGTGCCGTATTCCGCCGACCGCCTCAACCACGCGGCGCGCTATTTTCCGCTGATCGGCTGGATTGTCGGCGCGGCCGGCGCGGCGGTGTTCTGGTTCGCGCGCCAGTGGCTGCCCAGCAGTCTGTCGGTGATCCTCGCCATGGCCGCCACCATCCGCCTCACCGGCGCCTTTCACGAGGACGGCTGGGCGGACGCCTGCGATGGCCTCGGCGGTGGATGGAAGAAGGCGCAGGTACTGGAGATCATGAAGGACTCGCGCATCGGCACCTACGGCACGGTCGGGCTGGTGCTCATGTTGCTGGCCAAGGCGGCCGCGCTGGTCGAGATTGCCGCCCACGGCGTGCCAATCGCGATCATCACCATGATCGTCGCCCACGCCCTGTCGCGCTTTGCCTCGACCAGCCTCATCCACACCCTGGCCTATGTGCGTGAGGACGACAGCAGCAAGTCCCGCCCGCTGGCCAAAAAACTCACCCAGCTTGAACTGTTGATCGCCGCCGCCGGCGGTCTGTTGCCACTGTTCCTGTTGCAGCCGATCGAAGCCCTCGGCGCGTGCGTGGCGGTCGCCATCGTCACCTTCTGGGCGGCCCGCATGTTTGTGCGCCGCCTCGGCGGTTATACCGGCGACTGCCTCGGCGCCGTGCAACAGATCGCCGAACTCGCCACTTATCTGGGCATTCTCATCGCATGGAACTCCATCTGATCCGCCATCCGCGGCCCGACGTGCCGCCCGGGGTGTGCTACGGCCAGACCGACGTCGGGCTTGCCGAGTCGCCGGCGGACGTGGCGGCACGCCTGCGCCCCCATCTGCCGGACACCTTTGCACTGCACAGCAGTCCGCTGCAGCGCGCCCACCGGCTGGCGACCGAGCTGGGCACGCCAACGCTGGACGCGCGCCTCAAGGAAGTGAGCTTCGGCGCCTGGGAAGGCCAGACCTTCGAGGCCATTGGCGACGCCATCGACGACTGGTCGAAAGACCCGATGAACTTCCGCCCGCCCGACGGGGAAACCCCACGCGAAATGGCGACACGGGTGCGCGAATGGATGACCGATGCGCTCGACCCCGCGCATGACGCGCACGTCGTCGTCGCGCACGGCGGCCCGCTGCGCGTCATCGCCGGCCATCTGCTGGGGCTGCCACCCGAGCGCTGGCTGACGCTCGACTTTGCCTGTGGACATGTCACACGGCTGGATGTGCACGGCTGGGGGGTAACACTGAAATGGTTTAATCGGTAGGCATGACGATTAATGCAAATCGGGAGCGATGAAGGGGCGAAATATTTTTCGCCCCTACCGTGCCGGCCACGGGCGGGCACGGCCCGGTGTGACTCGCTCCGCTATACTCGCCGTATCGCGCCCGATCACCTCAACGATAAAAAAAGCCCACGTGACCGCTGCCCACCCCCTGCCTGCTGCGAAAAACCAAGCGTAATGCCCAAAGACATCGCCACGCCCGGCCGCCGCTTTCGCGCCTGGCTCGACATGCATCTGGTTGATCACGGCGTGGTGCGCGCGGTCTACAACAACTTCCACGATCTGGGCGGCGGCATGTATCGCTGCAGCCAGCCCAGCCCGGGGCAAATTCGCAAATACGAACGCAAATTCGGCATCAAGACGATCATCAACCTGCGCGGCGTGCATGACTACGGCTCATACTTTTTCGAAGAAGAAGCCTGTCGAGAACTGGGCATCACGCTGCACAGCGTCAAGCTCTACTCGCGCACACCGCCTTCGGTCGAAGAAGTGCACATGATGCGCGAGCTGTTCGCCCAGATCGACTATCCGGCGCTGATGCACTGCAAATCAGGCGCCGA
>CBDTZF010000177.1:0-5502 GCA_965364825.1 uncultured Rhodocyclaceae bacterium
CTCGATCTCGCGTGTCGCCTCGGCGGTGCCCGAAAACCACCAGATCGCGAGCGTCGCCGCGGCGCCCAACACCAAAACGAACAGGCCGGCCAGAATGGCATGCGCCCGATTTTCCATGTCTTAT
The DNA here is from genome assembly GCA_965364825.1 of uncultured Rhodocyclaceae bacterium. Lineage (GTDB taxonomy): Bacteria > Pseudomonadota > Gammaproteobacteria > Burkholderiales > Rhodocyclaceae > Nitrogeniibacter. The sequence goes on from CBDTZF010000177.1 coordinate 125, forward strand.
GCCTCTTGCCTTCGCCCCAGCGCGCGTGCACTACGCTGGCTGAGGAAAAATTCCTTGATAAAGGGATGGTCGACCTGCATCACCCCGTCCAGCGTGTCATACGCCAGAATACGTTTCTCGGCCAGCACCGCCACCTTGGACGAGAGCGCCGCCAGCGTGTCCAGATCGTGGGTCACGAGCACCACCGTCAGCCCGAGTTGGCGTTGCAAGTCGAGTATCAGATCGACAAACGCGGCACTCCGCGTGGGGTCGAGGCCCGCCGTCGGCTCGTCGAGCAGCAACAGTTCAGGCTCCAACGCCAGCGCCCGGGCCAACGCAACACGTTTGATCATGCCGCCGGACAATTCGGCCGGCATGCGCGAGGCGTGCTCGGGCAGCAACTCGACCATGCGCAACTTGAGCGCCACCAGATCGCCTATTTCGGCTTCGCTGGCAACGCGGCTCTCGCGCAGTGGAAAGGCGATGTTGTCGTAAACCGTCAGCGCCGAGAACAGCGCGCCTTGCTGAAAACACATCGCAAAGCGACGTCGGCGCAGCTCTTGTTCCACGCGGTTGCCAGCAAACAATGGCTCGCCGAAAAGGAGAACCTCGCCCTCCACCGGGCGCAACAAACCAACGATCTGGCGCAACAAGGTAGTCTTGCCGCTGCCCGATCCGCCGACCAGCGACACGATCTCACCCGCTTCGACATCAAGATCGACGCCCTTGTGCACCCAGTTCTTGCCGAACCGCGTCGACACGCCGCGCAGGCTGACCACGGGCGTGTTCATAGCTGCGGGATGCCTATGCTGCGCGTGGCGATCGCAAACACCGCGTCGACAAGAATCACCATGGTGATCGAAGCGACCACCGACGAGGTGGTGTTGGCGCTCAGGCTCTCGGTGTTGGGCTCGACACGCAGGCCGAAGTGGCATGCCATCAGGGCAATCAGCAGGCCGAACGCGGCGCCCTTGCCGAGCGCAATGTAGAGATTGGCGGCCGGTACCGCTTCAGGCAGGCTCTGGATGAAGTAGCCGTAGCTCAAGCCGAGCTGCAGTTCGGCCGAGACCATACCGCCGATCAAGGCCATGGCCGAGGTCCACAAGACCAGCAGCGGCATGGCCACCACCAGCGCCATCACCTTGGGCAACACCAGCCGCACGTATTTCGAGATGCCCATCACCGTGAGCGCGTCGACCTCTTCGGTGACGCGCATCACGCCGAGCTGCGCGGTCATGGCTGACCCCGAGCGCCCGGCGACGAGCACCGACACCAGTACCGGCCCCAGTTCGCGCACGATGCCCATGCCCAGGATGTTGACGATGTAGATGTCGGCACCGAAGGCCTTCAGTTGCAGCGCCGACAAATACGACAGCACCACGCCAATCAGAAAGCCCACCAGCGCGCTGACCGGCATCGCGCGCACGCCGACCTTGTGCAGATTGGCGGAAAACTCCTTGATCGGCCAGGCATGCGGGCGCACGAACAGGTAGAGGAGATCGATCAGCAACTGACCGATCAGCGCGATGAAATCCGTGACGTGACGCGCAAACAGCAGCAGCACGCCGCCCAGTGCAGCAACTGCGTCGAGCGGACCGAAGCGCCCTCTCGGCGGCTCGATATGATCATCCATCTCCGCCAGACGGGCGAACTGGGCGTCGAGCGACGCCGGGATGACCGCCTTCGCCGGGCGCTGTCCGCCCCACGCGCGCCACAACAACAATGCGCCGAAGCTGTCGAGGCGCACCACCTCGCTCAGATCCCACTGCGCTTGCGCGTTGGTTCGCGCCAGCGCGCCACGCACCGACTTGAGCGTTGGCGTTAGCGCGCTGAGCGTCCAGTCGCCCACCGGGCGCGCAACGCGATCGTCGAAAGTGAGCGCCGGCGCGGTCATGCGAGCTCAGTCCTCATGCATCGACCGGCAAGGCGTCACCGATGTCAAGGATGAGCGGATGACCAATGCCCTCCCACTGCCGCGCTTCGTCGATCAGCATGGCTCGCGTGAGCGGCAGGACCTCCAGCCACTCCTTGTCTGCCGTGACGGTAAAACCGGTCCCCACTCGGGCGATTTTGACCGGCGGCGTGGGCTGATCGTTGCGCGCGCGATGGAAGTCCACCGCCAGACGCAGGCACGCAAGCATGTTCCAGTCGGCGCTCTGCGGATCGATCGAGGCGACACGCGCGAGCTTGCCGCGATGGCCAAGCACCAGCCGCGCCAGCCGCGCCTGATCCATGCGCGAGAAACCCGGCATATCGGCATTGGCGACGATATAGGCGCTGTGTTTGTGGTAGCTCGAATGGGCGATCGAAATGCCGATTTCGTGCAGCAGCGCCGCCCACTGCAGAAAACGCCGGTCCAGATGATCGACATCCGCCGCGGCGGGTTCGAGTTGTTCGAACAGGAAACACGCGGTATCGGCCACGCGTTGCGCCTGCTTGACATCGATACGGTAGCGCGTGCCGAAGCTGAGCACGGTAGCGTTACGCAAATCGTCGTGGTGATAGCGGCCGAGCAGATCGTAGAGTACGCCGAGCCGCAACGCGCCTTCGGAGAACGCCATCTCCTCGAGATCGAAGGCGTTGAAGATCGCCAGCATGATTGACAGCCCGCCGGGCAACACCGGAATGCGATCGGCCTTGATGCCGTTTTCCTCCAAGGCGTCGAGATTGCCTGCCTTGATCAGCTTGGCCTTGAGTTTTTCCAGCCCCGATCGCGTGATGGTGCCTTCGCTGTCACCGCCGGTGTGCAACATGTCGCGCAGCGACTTGGCCGAGCCGCTGGAGCCGACCGCAAGTTCCCAGCCCGTCTGCTTGAAGCTATGGACGATGCCCAGCAGTTCGGCGCGCGCCGCAATCTCTGCCGCTTTGAACCCCTTTTTATCCAGCCGCCCATCGGGGAAGTAGCCCAAGCTGTAGCTGACACAACCCATGTAGAGCGATTCAAGCTGCAAGGGCTCGAAGGAGCGGCCGATGATGAACTCGGTCGAGCCGCCACCGATATCGACCACCAGCTGCTGACGTTGCGGTTCGGGCAGCGTGTGCGCCACACCGACGTAGATCAGCCGCGCCTCCTCGCGCCCCGCGATCACCTCGATCGGAAAGCCGAGCGCCTTTTGCGCCGCGGCAAGAAACTCCGGCGCGTTTTTGGCCACCCGCAAGGTATTGGTCGCCACCGCGCGTACGTTGTGCGGAATGAAGCCCTGCAAGCGTTCGCCAAAGCGCTCCATGGCCATCATGCCGCGCATCTGCGCGGGCGTATCGAGCAGTTTCTCCGGCGACAATCCTGCGGCCAGGCGAACCGGCTCCTTGATCCCGTCGAGCGGGTAAATCTGCTCATCGACAATGCGCCCCACCTGCAGGCGAAAGCTGTTGGAACCCAGATCAACGGCGGCAACTAAATCATCATGCATGGGTGCAATGACTCCGTGGTGACCAGCCTGGCCGGAAATGCGGTCGATTCTAGCACTGCCGATCGAGCCAACCGCATGCCGCGTCAACGCAATGTAATATCGGAGTCATCAACTCCGCCCTGCGCTCACCCGGCACGCCAATCATCATGGATCAACAAATCACCCCACCACACACCTTCATCAACCGCGAGCTGTCGTTGCTGCAGTTCCAGCGGCGCGTACTCGCGCAGGCCGCCGACCGCGACATGCCGCTGCTCGAACGCCTGCGCTTTCTGTGCATCGTGTCGAGCAATCTCGATGAGTTTTTCGAAATCCGGGTGGCCGGCATCAAGGAACGCATTCGCCTCAACATTATTGAGGCCGATCCCGAAGACGGCCTCACACCGCAGCAATTGCTCAGCCAGGTGGGCGACGAGGTGCAGAGCATCATCGACGAGCAGTACGCGCTGCTGGACGAGATTCTGCCCGCGCTGGCCGAAGAAGGCATTCACGTGCTGCGCCGCACCGAGTGGAGCGACACGCATCGCGCCTGGGTGGCAAATTATTTCGAACGCGAGGTCGAGCCGGTGCTCACGCCCATCGGCCTTGACCCGGCACATCCCTTCCCGCGGGTGCTCAACAAGAGTCTGAATTTTGCCGTCGAACTCGACGGGCTCGACGCCTTCGGACGCGACACCAATTCCGCTATCGTGCAGGCGCCACGCGCCTTGCCACGCGTGATCCTGCTGCCGAAGGAAATCTCGGGCATCGACTACGGATTCATTTTTTTGTCGTCGGTCGTGCACGCGCACGTTGGCGAGCTGTTCCCCGGCATGGCAGTGCTGGGCTGCTACCAGTTTCGCGTCACGCGCAACTCCGACCTGTTTGTTGACGAAGAGGAAGTCACCAACCTGCGCGCCGCGCTCAAGGGTGAACTGCAGCAGCGCCACTACGGCGATTCGGTGCGGCTCGAAGTGGCGGACAACTGCTCGAATGCGATGGCCGATTTCCTGCTCGAGCACTTCAAGCTCACGCAGGACGACCTCTACCGCATGCCCGGCATCGTCAATCTGGTGCGGCTGATGCGCCTGCCCGACCGCGTGCAGCGCGCCGATCTCACCTTCCCGCCCTACAACCCCGGCGTACCGGCAGCGCTCGACGACGACAAACGCGACCTGTTTGCCGCCATCCGCCAGCAGGACATCTTGCTGCACCACCCGTTCGAACGCTTTGCGCCGGTCATCGATCTGCTGCGTGCCGCCGCCGATGACCCCGACGTGCTGGCCGTCAAGATGACGATCTACCGCACCGGCAGCGAATCGATCCTCATGGAACACCTGATGCGCGCCGCGCTCAAGGGCAAGGAAGTTACCGTCGTGCTTGAACTGATGGCGCGCTTCGACGAAGAAGCCAATATCAGCTGGGCGGCGCGTCTTGAAGAATGCGGCGTGCATGTGGTGTACGGCGTCTTCGGCTTCAAGACACACGCCAAACTGCTCATGCTGGTGCGACGCGAACCCGGCGGTCTGCGCCGCTATGTACATATGAGCACGGGCAACTACCACCCGCGCACCACGAGTCTGTATACCGACTTCGGCCTGTTGACTGCCAACGAGGAAATTGGCGAAGACGTCGCCGAAGTCTTCCAGCAGCTCACGGGCCTGGGTAAGGCCTTGGCACTCACCCATCTGTGGCAAGCACCCTTTGCCCTGCATGCGAACGTGCTTGCGCACGTACGCGCCGAGGCCGACGCCGCCCGCGCCGGACGCAAGGGCCGCATCATCGCCAAGATGAACGCGCTGCTCGAATCCGAGATCATCGAAGCCCTGTACGACGCATCGCAGGCCGGCGTCGAAATCGACCTCATCGTGCGCGGCGCCTGCGCGCTGCGTCCCGGCGTGCCGGGCCTTTCAGAACGCATCCGCGTCCGCTCGATCGTCGGTCGTTTTCTCGAGCACACGCGGATTTTCTACTTCCACGCCGACGGCGAGGAGAAGCTTTATCTGTCCA
>CBDTZF010000178.1:0-5461 GCA_965364825.1 uncultured Rhodocyclaceae bacterium
CGATGTCGTGGTGCACGACAACCTCGTCGGCGACGATGTGATGGCGCTGGTGCCCAAGTACGCCGAGCGGATCTACGTCGGCAAGAAAGCGGCAGATCACGTCATGGCACAAAACGATATCTGCGCCTTGTTGGTGTCGCTCGCCCAGGCCGGCAAGCGCGTACTGCGGCTCAAGGGGGGCGATCCCTATATTTTCGGACGTGGTGGCGAGGAAGCCGAAGCACTGGTCGCGGCTGGCGTGCCCTTCGAAGTCGTGCCCGGCGTCACCGCCGCGTCGGGCATCGCCGCCTACGCCGGCATTCCGCTGACCCACCGCGATCACGCGCAGAGCGTGGTTTTCGTGACCGGCTATCGCAAGGGCGGCGCGGTCGATCTGGACTGGCCCGCGTTGGCGCGTCCGGCGCAGACGCTGGTGATCTACATGGGCGTGTCGCGGCTGGACGAAATCTGCCGCGAGCTGGTCGCCCACGGCCTGCCGGCCACCACGCCGGCCGCGCTGGTGCGTCACGGCACGCTGCCCGACCAAGAGATGGTACGCGCCACACTGGCCGATCTGCCCGCGGCGGTCGCCGCCGCCGGCATGCGGCCACCCGCGCTGATGATCGTTGGCACGGTGGTCGACCTGGCGCCGGTGCTGGGCTGGTTCCGGCCCCGGTCCCGCTGATCGGCGCGAAAGGCCATCGGTGAACGGAAAACGCCCAGTCCGAAGACTGGGCGTTTTTTTTGTCCTGGTAGGCCGTGCGTGGATCGAACACGCGACCAATGGATTAAAAGTCCACTGCTCTACCAGCTGAGCTAACGGCCCGAAAGGAGGGGCGAATTATAGAAATCGATCCCGTGGGTGTCAAGCTGGCGCGAGGTATCGCGAAGTTCAGCCCTCGAGGCCTTCCGCATAGCGCGTCGGGTCGTCGATTCCGGCATCCCGAAAACCGGCGCGGCGCAGTTGACAGGCTTCACAGCGGCCACAGGCGCGACCGGCATCATCGGCCTGATAACAGGTGACGGTTTCGCTGTAATCGACGCCCAGTTCGGTGCCGCGCTGAATGATCTGCGCCTTCGTCCATTCGATCAGCGGCGCGTGGAGGGTCAGACGTTGTCCCTCGACGCCGCGCTTGGTGGCGAGATTGGCGAGCGTTTCGAATGCCTGGATGAAGGCCGGGCGGCAGTCCGGGTAGCCCGAGTAGTCGACCGCATTGACGCCGATGAAAATGGCTTCAGCGGCCAGCACCTCGGCCCAGGCGAGGGCGAGCGAGAGCATCACGGTATTGCGCGCCGGCACATAGGTGACCGGAATGGCCTCCTCTGAGCCGAGTTGCGCGTCGATCGGCACGTCGATCGATGGGTCGGTGAGCGCCGAGCCGCCGAACTGGCCGAGGTCAACGCGTGCGAGACGATGCGAGGTCGCGCCGAGTGCTGCTGCGACGCGCCGCGAGGCGGTCAGCTCGGCGGCGTGGCGCTGACCATAGGCTACCGACAGTGCATAGGCGTCAAACCCCATGTCGTGCGCGATGGCGAGGCAGGTGGCGGAATCGAGGCCGCCGGAGAGCAAAACAACTGCGCGCGGCACAGCCGGGATCGAGGGTGTGAGATCGGTCATCGGGTGTGGGAGATGAAAATTCAGCTATGGATTTATCGCCCGCGGGCGTCGGCCCACAGAATTTTGTGAATCTGCAACTGGAAACGTGCCGGCAGGCGATCGCGCACGATCCACTCCGCCAGGGTCGCCGGATCGATGGCACCTTCGACGGGCGAGAGCAGCACCGGGCAGCGCTGCGCGAGACGATGCGTTTCAATCTGCGCGCGCGCCCAGTCGTAGTCGACTGCATCGGCGAGCACGATCTTGAGTTCATCGCGTGCGGTGAGCTGGTCGAGATTGGCCCACAGATTCTTGTCGACTTCGCCCGAGCCGGGCGCCTTCAGGTCGACAATACGGCTCACCCGCGGGTCGACTTCGGCAATATCGAGCGCACCGCTGGTTTCCAGCGACACGTCGTAACCGGTGTCGCACAGCGCGCCGAGCAAGGGCAGGCAGGCCTTTTGCGCCAGCGGCTCGCCGCCGGTCACACACACATGGTGCAGGCCGTGCTGCGCCACTTCGGCGAGCAGGTCGTCAAGCGTGCGCGTGCTGCCGCCATGAAAGGCGTATTCGGTGTCGCACCACACGCAGCGCAGCGGGCAGCCGGTGAGCCGCACGAAGACCGTCGGCAGGCCGCTGCGCGAGGCTTCCCCCTGCACCGAGGCAAAAACTTCGGTCACTCGCAGTTGGGTGGCGGTGCGCGAGTTGCTCATCCGTCCAGACGTTGCTGCGCCGATTTGGCGGCGGCACTGTCGGGGTATTGCTTGATCAACGCCGCCAGCGTCTTGCGCTCGCGACCCCGCTCGCCCAGCGCGCGCTGGCAATTGGCGACGCCGAGCATGGCGTCGGGCGCGCGCGCATCATCCGGCCACTCATTGACGACGGTGTTGAAATGTTTTGATGCACTCGCAATGTCCTTGGCCTGCAAGGCGGCACTGCCGGCCCAGAAATGCGCGCTCGGCAGGAAGCTGCTCGTCGGGTAGGTCGAGATGAAGGAATCGAAGGCTTTTGCTGCCTCGGCGTGCTTGCTTTGCTTGAGCAAATCGAGCGCGCTTTCATAATCCGCCGACTCGGCCGCCGGGTCGGCCGGACCGCTGGCCGTGCTGCCGCCTTCGAGTGCCCGCAGGCGCGTGTCGAGATCGACGTAAAAGTCTTTCTGGCGCTTCTTGACCGCTTCCATTTCGTAGGTCAGCAGCTCGACGTCGCCGCGCAGCTTGGCAACCTCCTCCTTGAGCGTCTCGAGTTGGTTGGCCTGCCCGAGCTGCGCGCGCGAGCCGCCTTCGAGCGCCTGCAGGCGCGCGCTGTAGTCATCACGCATACGGAGGATTTCCTTGCGTGCCTCGGCGTCGTCGAACATGCCCGCCTGCGCGGGCAAGGTGATTGCCAGCGCCAGCAGGGCCATCCAGGGCAAGCGGAATTTCATCAAAATTCACCCGTATACAGCATGTCGGCACGGCGGTTCTGCGCGTAGCATTCTTCGTCTCGCTCGGTGCAACGCGGCTTCTCTTCGCCCAGGCTGACCGATTCGATCTGCGCGTCGGTGACGCCGAGCAGGCGCAGCGCTTTCTTGACCGCATCGGCGCGCTTCTGGCCCAGCGCCAGGTTGTACTCGCGGCTGCCGCGTTCGTCGGCATTACCCTGCACCAGCATGCGCATCTCTGGATTGGCGCTGAGGAAGCGGGCGTGCGCCTCGACCAGTGGCATGAAGTCGCCGAGCACGGTGTAGCTGTCGTAGTCGAAAAACACGCTGCGCTTGGAGAGCACATTATCCGGGTCGCGCAGCGCTTCAATGCCGCTGCCGCCGACTTGGTCGGGGGTGACTGTGGGAATGGTGCCGGTGCCGGAGCGCTCTTCGACATCGGCACCCTGACTTCCGGTCAGGGGCGTGCTGGAACACCCGGCAAGCAGGCCGAGGGCGAAGAGTACGGCGATCAGGGAAGTGCGCATGAGAGGCTCCTGGGTGAGGGTGAATTCAAGCGGGGGTGAATCAGTGGGCACATCAACGGGGGAGGGGGCCCCACGCGGGTTCGCGCACATCGGCGGCTTGCACCGACAGGCGCTGTTTGATGCGGCCGTCGGACGACACGGCCGCCAGCACGCCGCGCCCGCCGACTTCGGTGGCGTAGAGAATCATGCGACTGTTGGGGGCGAAACTGGGCGATTCGTCGCGGCCGGTGTCGGTGAGCGTGGCCTGCTGCCGCGTTGCGAGGTCCATGATGGTCACCTTGAAACCGCCGTCGGTGCGCGAAATGTAGGCCATCGTCAGACCGTCGGGCGAGGGGCGTGGGGTGACGTTATAGCTGCCCTCGAAGGTGACCCGCTCGGCGCCCCCGCCGCTCGCTGTGATGCGGTAGATCTGCGGGCTGCCGCCGCGATCGGAGGTGAAGTAGATCCATTGGCCGTCGTGACTGTAGGCCGGTTCGGTGTCGATGCTCGACGAGGAGGCCAGACGCTGCACGCCGGAACCGTCGGCATTGACCGTATACATTTGCGACAGGCCGTCCTTGGTGAGCACCACGGCGAGCCGGTTACCGTCCGGCGACCAGGCCGGGGCAGAGTTCGAACCCTTGAAGTTGGCGACGACCGAACGCAGTCCGGTGGCCAGCGTGTGGGCATAGACGACCGGTTTTTTCGCTTCAAACGATACATACGCCAGCTTGCTGCCGTCCGGAGACCAGGCGGGCGAGATGATCGGTTCGTTCGAGGCCAGCGCGGTCTGTGGATTGGCACCGTCCGAATCGGCGATCTGCAGGCTGTACTGGCGACCGGACTTGACGACATAGGCGATCTGCGTCGAAAACACGCCCTTCAGGCCGGTGAGTTTCTCGTAAATGATGTCGGCGATGCGGTGCCCGGTGGCGCGGTTCTGCGCCGGTGACATCTGCAGCGTGACGGCGTCGAGCTGCGTTTCCTGACGCGTGTCGTACAAGCGCATGCGTACTTCGAAGCGCCCGCCCTCGGTGGGCACGACGCGGCCCACCGCGACCGCATCGGTACCGCTGGCGCGCAGCGCGGCGAAGTCGGGCACGCTGGCCTCGGGCAGCGGGGCGGGGCCGAGTTCGACCAGATCGAATAGCCCGCTGCGCTGCAGATCGCCGCGCACGACCTCGGTCACGCCGTTGGGCAGCTGCGATTCGCCCTCCATCGTGGCGATGGCGACCGGAAAGCGGTTGGCCCCCGCGCCGGTAATCTCAATGGATAGCTGCGCATGCGCCGAGAGCGCGCCAAGCGCCAACAGTGCAACCAGAAGAAAGCGAATCAAATCAGTCAGTTTCATCATGTTCCAGTTCCCGGGCGGATTATACCGGAGCCGTATCAGGGGTCGAGCGGACGGAAGGTGAATTCCAGTGTACGTGTAAACAGCGCGCGGTCGCTTGGCAATGGCAACGGGCTTGATTTGTCGATCGCACGCTTGATCGCGGCATCCAGCGCGGGGATGCCGGTGCTGCGCTTGAGGCGCACATCGAGCACCGTGCCGTCGGGTAACTGATCGACCAGAAAAACCGCCTCGGGATCGCCGCTTATGGCTGGCGGCAGCACGATATTGCGGCGCACTCTGCTACTGATCGCGTTGATGTAGGTGTCCAGCGCAAGGCTGCGTGAGGAGGAGCGGCTCTCCTCGCGCAGCAGTTCGGATTCGCGCGCGCGCTGCGCCTCCATCGCAAGCATCTGGTCGAGGCGGCGCTTCTCCTGCGCAACCGATGGATCCGGCTTGGGTTTCGGTTTTGGCTTCGGTTCCGGTTTCGGCTCGGGCTTTGGCTCCGGCTTGGGTTCCGGTTTTTTCTCGGGTTTCGGCTCGGGTTTCTTTTCCGGCGTCTTGATCTCGGGCGCCTTGGGCTCGGGCTTTGGCTCCGGTTTCTTCGGTTCGGGCTTTGGTTCGGGCTT
>CBDTZF010000179.1:0-5397 GCA_965364825.1 uncultured Rhodocyclaceae bacterium
GGTCGCAAGAGCCTGCTCAATCCCGTGTGGTATGGCGGTGCGCTGGCGATTGGCGTACTTGCTGGGCGCTTTGGCGACGCCTGGAATCTGGGGTTTCTCGCCGAAACGGAGCGCCAGGTGGAAACGCATCTGAAATCGCATCTCGATCGCTTACCGGTCGCCGACGACAAGTCGCGCGCGATCGTCGATCAGATGGCAGCCGATGAGATCGAGCATGCGCAAATGGCGACCGATCTGGGCGGGCGTCCGTTGCCCGCCCTGGCCCGCGTGACGATGCGCGGCGCTTCCCGGGTCATGACCACGGCAGCCTACTGGGTCTGAGTGATTTCGGCGGAAGGATCGATGATTTCGAAGGATGACGAGACTTCGGCGGTGTGGCCAAGCATGATTGTCGCCGAGCAGTATTTTTCCTTCGACATTTTGACCGCGCGTTCCACCACAGCGGGTTTCAGCCCCGCCCCCGAAACGCTGTAGTGGAAGTGGATTTGAGTGAAAATCTTAGGATCGGTTTCAGCGCGTTTCGCGCTCACCTTGACGCGGCAATCCGATACTGAATGACGACCGCGTTTGAGAATGAGCACGACGTCGTAAGCCGTGCACCCGCCTGCGCCCACGAGCAGCATCTCCATCGGCCGGGGCGCAAGATTTCTTCCGCCCACGTCGGGAGCGCCATCCATGGTGAGCGTATGCCCACTGCCCGTCTCCGCCAAGAACCCCATTCCGTCAATCCATCTGACAACGCAATCCATTATTGCTCCTCTCGATGCTGGTCGATGTGCTGATGATGCGTAGTTCAGGCGCCGAATTGTAGCAACTGGGGATTCGCGCTTGGCGCCTTTGATGATGCGCCGCGATGTTTTTGTATCGGCTGACAAAATCTTGTCATGAAATATACGCCCTATAATCATATCAAAAACATCAAATATATCAAATAGTTAAGAGCGCATCAGAATTGATAATAGATGAATACAAATATTTGTACTGCAGCGCACAAAAAAGGCTTGTCGCGACGGATCTGTCTACGCATAATGGTTTCAACCCGGATCGAGAAACCTATCGGAATTCGATCCCCCGGTGTCTCCTCCACCCTCCTTCTTTGGAGTGGATTCAACGCAGCCAAATGGCTGCGTTTTTTTTGTGCTCCCTGGCGGGCACAAGTCCCGCCGACTCTGTCCTCGTCGCCCGGAGAAGCAACTACAACGTCGCGATCGCACATAGACATTGACAGTTCGCGGCGGCGTCGTTTAAAGTTTGCGGCTTTCTATCCTGTGGCCGTCGCGACAACAACGCCGGACGAGACTTGAGGAATAAACATGAAAACCTTCTCTGCCAAGCCGCATGAAGTCGAGCACGACTGGTACGTCGTCGATGCGGCTGACAAAGTGCTTGGCCGACTCGCAACCGAGGTCGCGCGTCGTCTGCGTGGTAAGCACAAGCCCATTTTTACCCCGCATGTGGATACCGGCGACTATATCGTTGTCGTCAATGTCGAAAAATTGCGCGTGACGGGCAACAAGGCTGAAGACAAGAAGTACTATCGGCATTCCGGCTACCCCGGCGGAATTTCCGAGACCAATTTCAGTAAACTCCAGCAAGCCAAGCCCGCTCGCGTGCTTGAACTGGCGGTCAAGGGTATGTTGCCGAAAGGGCCACTTGGCTACGCCATGCTAAAGAAGCTGAAGTGCTACGCTGGCGCGGAACATCCGCATACGGCGCAGCAGCCCCAAATCCTCGAGTTCTAAGCAGGAGCCAAATAGATGGCTGTAACGTACAACTATGGTACCGGGCGACGCAAGAGCGCGGTGGCCCGTGTTTTCCTCAAATCTGGCAGTGGAAATATCGTTGTCAACGGCAAACCGCTTGATGAATTCTTCTCGCGCGAAACCGGGCGCATGATCGTCCGTCAGCCACTTACGCTGACCAGCAACGAATCGACCTTCGACATTATGGTCAACGTCGCGGGCGGCGGAGAGTCGGGTCAGGCGGGCGCGGTACGCCATGGCATCTCCCGTGCGCTGATCGACTACGATGCTGAGCTGAAGGGCGATTTGCGCCGTGCCGGACTCGTCACGCGCGACGCACGTGAAGTCGAACGGAAGAAGGTGGGTTTCCACAAAGCGCGTCGTCGCAAGCAGTTCTCGAAGCGATAAGCGGGTTCGAGATATCGAAAAGCCGCCCGAGGGCGGCTTTTTCGCACGTAGTGTAGGTCTTTGGCAAGTTCGTGTTACGGCTTGACTGGGCGACCTTGGGGCAGCATGCTGGCTCCTGAAACGTTGGATTGCGGAACCATCCGCCCGATGTGTTGGTCTGACGATGAAGTTCAAGTGTTTCGGAATTGGCGACACGCCAGGAGAAGAAATGGAAGCAATTACAGAAGCGGACGATCTGCTCGTTTTTACTGACAGCGCCGCCAGCAAGGTCAAAGAACTCATCGAGGAGGAAGGCAATCCAGGATTGAAGCTTCGTGTCTTTGTTTCTGGCGGGGGATGCTCGGGTTTTCAGTACGGGTTCACGTTTGACGAAGACGTTGCAGACGACGATACGGCGATGGAGAAAAACGGTGTCACACTGCTTGTGGATCCCATGAGCTATCAATACCTTGTCGGCGCTGAAATCGACTACAGCGAAGGTCTGGAAGGTGCTCAGTTTGTCATTCGTAACCCGAACGCTTCAACGACCTGCGGGTGCGGTTCATCATTCTCGGTGTGAGGCCATGGCTTCGCACAAAAAAGCCCCGGAAGTGACCGGGGCTTTTTTACGTTGCGTCGTTGTGCATCTTTCGGCCGTTCAGGTGCTGGTCGAGTCCCGATAGTTCAGCAGGTTCAGGCGTTCGCGAAGCGATTCCGTGACACGGCGAAACTCCGCAAGCCCCGTCTTGGAAAGGGGGTTCGCCGTTGGCAAGTCGACCGAAAGCGGGTCTTTTGGAACATTTGCGACACGGAACTCGTAATGGACATGCGGCCCGGTAGCCCAGCCGGTTTGCCCCACATAGCCGATCACGTCCCCTTGGGTGACCGATACACCTTTCTTGATTTGCTTGCCGAACCCCCGCATGTGGGCATACAGCGTCTTGATGCTATCGCGGTGTCGCAGAATCACTACATTGCCGTAGCCGCGTTGTTTGCCCACGAAGTCGACCGTGGCATTTGACGTCGCCTTGATGGCAGTACCCGACGGCGCTGCGAAGTCCACGCCCTTGTGCTGGCGCCATTGCTTCTTGATCGGGTGAAAGCGCCGCGAAAACCCTGAGCTGATACGGGTGAACTCGAGGGGAGATCGCAAGAACGCCTGCTTCAAGCTGATGCCATTGGCCGAGTAATAGTCCTCTCGGCCGTCCGCATCGCGATAGAGCATGACCGTGTGGCGCCGGCCCTTGTTGACAAATTCTGCCGCCAGAATTCGGCCGGTGCCGGCGGTGTGTCCGTCGGGTTGAAGTGTGGTTTCGTAAACCACACTGAAAGTGTCGCCCTCCCGCAGATCTGAATGAAAGTCGATCTCGGTGCCAAACAGGTCTGCAAGTCGTGTTGCAATCGCATCGGGAAGCCCGGCCGCATCTGCCGCGCCAAACAGGGAGTGTTGAATTTCGCCGGCACGCATTTCTACCACGCGCGCACCGACGCCCTGATCATCCTCGTGAATGGCGAAGCTATCGCCGTCACGTGCAATCGTGAATTCGCCTGCCGTGCCCGTAAGCGGGAGCGTTAAATTGACGAGTTCGCCATTGAACCCGACCTTTGCAGAAACACGTTTTCCCGCACGCAACTGGCGGATGGCCTGCTGACCTTCGTCTGATGTCCGAAGGTACTGCGCCGCCCTGTCATCGTCAATTCCGAGGCGCTGGAAAATCCGTGAAAGGGTGTCCCCACGGCGGACTTGATCTTCCTGCACAAACGGCGCCTCATGTGCCGCAACCACACCGAGCGCCGGCGTACCCAGTGATTCGCTGATCGCCGTAGTCTTCAGTTTCTTTGCACCCGATGGTGCGACAGCAGTGGCAGTCAGCACCGAGAGTGAAAGGCTGGCAATGATGGTAGTGGTTAGCCACCCGCGCCGCCTGCCGCTGAGGCGAAAGCGGTCTTGATCGGCTAGAATCTTCGAGTTTTTGGTGACCATTGGGTTTCCAGCGTGAAATTTTCACGAGTTTAGCAAAAATTCTTGCGTGCTCGTAAATTGATAAGTCAAGGTATTTTGGTATGGCGGATGTCGCGGCGGCGCTTGAATTGATCAAGCGTGGTGCAGATGAGTTGTTGGTCGAGTCGGAGTTGATCGCCAAGTTGAAGGAGGGGCGCCCTCTACGGATCAAGGCGGGCTTTGATCCGACGGCGCCGGATCTGCATTTGGGGCATACCGTGCTGCTGAACAAACTTCGCCACTTCCAGGATCTCGGCCACCACGTCATGTTCCTGATAGGGGACTTCACAGGTTTGATTGGAGATCCGTCGGGTAAGAACGCGACCCGCCCGCCCCTGACACACGAGCAGATCATGGAAAATGCTCGCACCTATGAGGCCCAAGTCTATAAGGTGCTTGATCCTGAACGCACCGAAATATGTTTCAACTCAGGCTGGATGAACGAGCTGGGCGCCGCCGGCATGCTGCGTCTGGCCTCTCACTCCACAGTTGCACGCATGCTCGAACGCGATGACTTTTCGAAACGCTATCTCGCCCAACAGCCAATCGCCGTGCATGAGTTTCTCTATCCCCTGTGCCAAGGCTACGACTCTGTCGCCATGAGGGCTGATATCGAGCTGGGTGGAACCGATCAAAAGTTCAATCTACTCATGGGGCGGGAGTTGCAGAAGGACTTCAAGCAAGCCCCCCAATGTGTACTGACAATGCCCCTGCTGGAAGGGCTGGATGGCGTCAGCAAGATGTCGAAATCGTTGGGCAACTACATTGGTATCGACGAGCCGCCTGAGGAAATATTCGGCAAGGCCATGTCGATTTCAGACGATTTGATGTGGCGGTATTTCGACTTATTGTCATTTCGCGGCATGGATGAGATTGCCGGGTTGCGGAGGCAGGCGGAAGAAGGAAGGAATCCGCGCGACATCAAGACGATTCTCGCCAGGGAGCTGGTTGCCAGGTTTCATGATGACGCCGCGGCCGAAGCTGCACTGGCATCGTTCGACGCAAGATTTCAACGCGGCGCAATGCCGGACGACATGCCCGAAGTGGCATTGTCTTCAGATGATGGTGGATGTTCGTTGGTCCAAGCGCTGAAACGCTCAGGATTGACGTCAAGCACTTCCGAAGCAATGCGGATGATCCAGCAAGGCGCAGTGCGTGTTGACGGCACCCGCGTCTCCGATAAGGCGCTTGTGCTTGCCAAAGACGAGACCGTCGTTCTCCAGGTTGGCAAACGCAAGTTTGCGCGTGTGACACTTTCTTGACAGT
>CBDTZF010000180.1:0-5391 GCA_965364825.1 uncultured Rhodocyclaceae bacterium
TCGACCGTGAGGACAATGTGCTGTTCCACAGCGGCCCGGTGTACTTTTCACGTCTGTGGAACCAGTTCCGGCGAATTGTCGAACAGACCTGCGTCGCCGATGACCCGGCCACCACCCTGAACGCCCTGGCCGGGATCGACTGCAACAGTGAAATCAGCGCTTCGGGTGGCAGCAGCACGCTCGAGAATTTTCTAAGCGGGCACACGTTGGCGCAATTCGAGCGCCTGTTGAAAACCGGGTCGCGTCAGGTCGATACGCGTCGCATCCTGATTGCCCTCGGGTTGTTGCTACGCCCGCTGCTGGGCAATGGCAAAGGCGCAATCGAGAAGGGACTGAGCCTGCCGCTCGCGTCCGATCCAATGCAGCGCGATCTGAGTGCAGCATTGTGGATGTCGCTCGTTGCCGGTTTCCTCGCCCGCTCGGGCGCCGAGTTGCAGATGCTTGTGGCCGCCAACGGCCCGCAGCCACGCCTGATTCTGGGATTCAACGGCGCCTCGGCCAAAACGCTGCTCAGTGGCCTTGCGCCCGACACCAGCGCACAGACAAACATCGTGCTCGACGATCCCGAGTGGGTCGACAAGCACCCCGGACTCACTCAGGAATACGGCGTCGCCAAACTGTCGAGCTACCTGTCGCGCCCCGACATCTCGCTGCCGGCCGCCATCACCACCTTCAAAGAAGTTTTCCTCGGAGAATGACGATGCGTCTTCTTGCCCCGTTCGCATTACTGCTCGGCCTGTCCGCGATCCATTTACCTGCACAATCAGCACCAGACACCAACTCGCAAGACAGCGACAAGGTCGTTATTTCCGGGAATGTGCCGGACGAGGCCGCGCGCGCAGCGATCGTCAGCCGGCTGCGCGATGTGTACGGTAACGGCCGCATCGTTGAGCAGCTCGAAGTCGGTGGCGTTGTGCCGCCCCCGAACTGGACCACGCATATTGCCAAAGCGATCGGCCCAAGCTTGAAGAACGTTCGCCGGGGTGAACTGCAAGTGCGCGGCAAGCAGGTCACGCTCAAGGGCGAGGTTGCCAACGAGGCGCTTCGTCAGCAGATTGCCAGCGAAATCGCCACTGCATTGAATCCGACCTACACCATCGACAACGCGCTTATCGTCAAGCCACGGGCGCAGGATATTCTCGACGACACGCTGGCCGATCGCACGATCGAGTTCCTCAGCGGCTCAGCCGAATTGTCCACGACCGGCATCAGCGTACTCGACGAAATGGCCGCCGCGATCGCTAACCTCGACAATCCTGAAATGCAGGTCGTCGGCCACACGGATGGCAGCGGCGACCGAATGTCGAACATTGCCCTCAGCCTGCAGCGCGCCAACACCGTGCGCGACTATCTCGCCGGCAAGGGCATTGATGCGCAGCGCATCAGCGCGCTCGGCGCCGGGCCGGACAAGCCGCTGGCCTCCAACGAAACCGCCGAAGGCCAGGCGCGCAATCGACGTATCGAATTTCGCATTCTGAAATAACGCGCCACGGCGGACCTCGAACGGTTCGCCTGAATATGCCGTTCACGCCACAAAGCCTGTCGTCGCCTCGAGCGTCGTTTATTGCCTGCCGGTTCAGCCTGTGAAAATGTGCTAACCCGCTGGTGCTGGCGATTTCAGGCCGCCGGGATCGCCGTTCGCAGTGATAGAATGCACGCTCCGAACGAAACGGCGCTTACGCATATGGAATCGATCGAGCAGCTCAGGGTTGAGATACAGCGCAGCGTCGCTGCCGCATTGACCGAAGACGTCGGCACCGGCGATCTCACCGCCCGGCTGATCCCCGATTCTGCAGAAGCGCGCGGCCGTGTCATTACCCGCGAAGATGCCGTGCTGTGCGGCGCCGCATGGTTCAACGCCGCTTTCGAAACACTCGATCCGACTGCCACCATTCTCTGGCATGTCGCCGACGGCGACCCGATCGAATCGGGCCAAACGCTCTGTGATGTGGTTGCCAGCGCACGCGCCTTGCTCTCGGCCGAGCGCACCGCGCTCAATTTTCTGCAATTGCTCTCCGGCACGGCTACGCTCACGCGCCACTATGTCGACGCGATTGCGGGCACACAAGCCAGGATCGTCGACACGCGGAAAACGCTTCCCGGTCTGCGTCTGGCGCAAAAATATGCAGTCACGATGGGCGGCGGCACCAACCATCGGGTCGGCCTTTACGACGGCATCCTGATCAAGGAGAACCACATCATCGCGGCCGGCGGAGTCGAGCAGGTGTTGTCAGAAGCGCAACGCATTGCGCCCTCAAATGTGTTCATCGAGATCGAAGTGGAAACGCTCGATCAGCTCAAGGCTGCCCTGTCGGCCGGGGCCAAAATGGTGCTGCTCGACAACATGACCCTCGACGAAATGCGCGAAGCAGTCAGCCTCAATGACGGTCGCGCCGAACTCGAAGCCTCCGGCGGCGTCAGCCTCGATCGTGTACGCGCGATTGCCGACACCGGCGTCGATCGCATCTCGATCGGCGCGCTCACCAAGGACGTGCGCGCCATTGATCTGTCGCTACGCCATATAGAAGACTAGTAGAAACAAGAAACCCAAGAAGTCTGGAGAAGCAGATGCTGTTTTTGCTGTACTACTTTTGTGCGATCGCGGTGCTGGTGCTGCATTTCACCGGCTTTCTCGCGCGGCGCAATCTCGAATGGCTGCTGTACGTCGTCGCCATCACGGTGTTCCCGGCCGTGCTGTATCTGTAGGCAAGTCGCCGTTCGACATCGAAAGCACCTCGCGGGGTGCTTTTTTTGTGTCCCGCTGCGTTGAATAATTTCGTTGGCGCATGCTACCTGTTGCCGAATCGGCATCACCCGACCGAAAATCTCTGCTATCTGCTGCACGCGTACTTCTCCTACCCTGCGAACGCATCTAAAAAAGTCGCAAGCCGCGACACCAAACGGTGGCAACCTGAAACACGCCATCGATCGAGACATATCACGTGTTCTGCACACGCCGGCGTCCTTCGCGTTTTACGCCGCGCGACAACAAGACCAAAGCAATGGCCATCGCAGAACGGAGGAGGACGAAGACATGCACTACCCCATATTTTCCAGGAATGACATCAACGGTTTCTGGGCGCTGTTTGCCGACACGCTGGCCAACCTGCTGATCATCTCAGGCGTTTGCCGCTTCGTCTTCAAGATGCCGGACGAGATCGTTTTCGGGCGCATCCTGCCCGGCGCGGCCATCTCCATCATGATCGGCATCGGCGTGTACGTGTATCTTGCGCAACGCCTGGCGCGCCGCGAGAAACGGGACAACGTCACCGCCTTGCCCTATGGCATCAGCACGCCGGTGATGTTTGTCTATCTGTTCGGCGTCATCGGCCCGATCTACTGGAGCACCAACGACGCCTTGCTGGCCTGGCAGGTCGGCATCGCCGCCGGTGTGGTCGGCGGCCTGGTCGAGATCTCCGGCGCTGCCATCGGTCCATGGCTCCAGCGTGTCACGCCGCGCGCCGGCATGCTCGGCACCCTGTCGGGCATTGCGCTGGTATTCATCGCCACGGTGGCGATGGCGCGCATCTATGAAAGTCCGATCGTCGGTTTCACCGCACTGGCTTTTGTGCTGTGGGGCATGGTGGGCCGCTTCAAGCTGCCCTTCGGCCTGCCCTCCGGCCTCACGGCACTGATCGCCGCGACGATCGTGGCGCTGGCGCTGGGCGAAGCCAAGTTCAGCTTCGAGGGCGTCGGCCTTTACATTCCGATGCCCTACGTGGGCGACTTGATGGTCGGCCTCCAGCACTTGATTGATCACCCGGAACTGTTCGCGGTGCTCATCCCGGTGCAGATCTACAACTTCATCGAAACCATGAACAACGTCGAATCGGCGGAAGCGGCCGGCGACAAGTATCCGGTCGGCGTGTGCCAGCTCACCGACGGCATCGGCACCATGGTGGGCGGCCTGTTCGGTTCGCCGTTTCCGACCACCGTCTATATCGGCCACCCGGCGTACAAGCGCATGAAAGCACGTTCCGGCTACGCATTGGGCGTCGGAATCGTCTTCATGGTCGGCGCGCTGTTCGGCCTGGTGGCCTTTCTCGGCAACCTCATTCCACCGGCCGCGGTGGCGCCGATTCTCGTCTTCGTCGGCGTATCGATCATCGCCGTCGCCTTCCGCTCATGCGAAGGCAAGCACCATATTGCGGTGGCGATCGCCTTTATTCCGCATGTGTCGAGCATCGTCGTCGTCAAATGGGACGCAGTGCTCAATGCCTTGCGCGGCATGGGCATGGACGCGGTTCCCAATCTGCTCGACGACGCCTTTGTCGGCGCCATGGTGACGCAGGGCGCGCACGTCATCGGTCAATCGGCACTGGCCAATGGCGCCATCGTCAGCGGCATGCTGTGGGGCGCGTTCACCGCTTTCCTGATCGACCGAAAGATCATCGAAGCGGTCATCGTCGCGGTGGTTGCAGCGACCTTGACCGCCTTCGGTATCATCCACGATTCCGCGCTGCACTGGCCGGCGTTCAGCAATCCGCTGGTGTGGGGTTACCTCATTCTTGGCGCCGTCCTGCTGGTGGCCTCGCGCTTCCCGCTCGAGCAGGAGGACGACCTCGAACCGATGGTGCTCGGCACCGAACCGCACGAA
The DNA here is from genome assembly GCA_965364825.1 of uncultured Rhodocyclaceae bacterium. GTDB lineage: Bacteria > Pseudomonadota > Gammaproteobacteria > Burkholderiales > Rhodocyclaceae > Nitrogeniibacter. The sequence goes on from CBDTZF010000180.1 coordinate 4,598, forward strand.
GGCGAACATCCGCCTCACGCACCGAAACCGCCGCACGCCATTGAGATATAGCGAACGCACATCGTGCCGATCCATGCCCCCTTTCTAAAGTACTTTCGCGAAGTCGCGCGCAGTGGATCGGTGCGCACGGCCGCCAAACGGCTTTACGTCTCGTCGTCGGCGGTCAATCGGCAAATTCTCAAGATTGAATCGGAACTGGGCATCGATCTGTTCACGCGCACGCCCACCGGTATGACGCTCACTGCAGCCGGCAGCGCCCTGTTCGATCATGTTGAGCGCACGCTGTCGGACCATGAACGCTGTGTCGCTGAAATGGCCACGCTCAGTGGCCGCGCGGAAGCGCCGATCACGATTGGCGGGCAGGAATCGATCATCGCCGAATTCCTGCCACCCGTGCTCAGGCAATTACACGCCGCCCTGCCGCAGGTATGCACTGCTTTCAAGGCGGCGGGCGGCCATGAGCTCAACCGCATGCTGCAGGAACGCGCCGCCGACATCGCGATCGAATTCGACGTCAAGCGCGAACCGAACATCGAGATTGTCGCCACCCGAGAACTGCCGGTCGGTGCCATCGTCAGCCCGGACCACCCGATCGCCGGACGCGACAGAATTTCGCTCGGCGAATGTGCCGAATTCCCCCTCATCCTGCCCGATCGCTCGTGGCCGGTGCGCGAGATGATCGACGACGAACTGCTGCGCCTGGGGCTTGAACCGCGCGTTGTCACCAGTTCGAACTCCGTCGAATTCCTGCGCTGCATGATCGACCAGCAAGCCGGCGTCGGCTTCCAGACTGC
>CBDTZF010000181.1:0-5385 GCA_965364825.1 uncultured Rhodocyclaceae bacterium
GCATACATCATGACCGCCGTCGCAGTGTTCGAAATCCACATCGACAGAAACGCCGTCGCCAGCATGAAGCCGGCGATGATGCCGTCCGGGCTGGTGCCGACGCGCTTGACGATGGAAAGCGCGATACGCCGGTGCAGCCCCCAGCGCTGCATCGCGGCGGCGATCAGAAAACCGCCCAGAAACAGGAAGATCAGCGGGTGGGCGTAGCTTGCGGCGACGGCCTTTTCGTCGGCGATCCCGAGCAGCGGCATCATCGGAATCGGCAGCAAGGCGGTAACCGGCACCGGCGCTGCCTCGAACATCCACCAGGTCACCATCCACGCCGCCAGCGCGACAAGCTTCCAGGCTTCGAGCGTCAACCCTTCCGGCGTCGGAAACGCCAGCAGTGCCAGCATCACCACCGGGCCCGCGACCAAGGCAATCAGCCGCGTCCTCGAAATCGGCGGGCCGATATTCGGGCCTTCGCCTTCCGGCATGACCTTCTCTGCGTTTCGAGCCGTCATTCTGTTTCTCCTATCGCGTTGATGCGGAGGGGGCAATAACTGCAGGGCATTGCACCCATCAAAGGCAGGAACGGTGCAATGCCCTACCGTTATTGCACCCTACAATGTTACGACGCTGCAGCCTGTTCGCGTGCCGACAGTGCCGCCGTCGCCGCGGTCAGTGCGTCGCCGAACTGGTCGAAATTGTCCTCTGCGCCGACGAGCTCGATGAGCCCGGCGCGTCTGAGTTTTTTCTGCACGCGTGGGTTGGCGCCCACCAGCATGACTTTCACCCCCCGCGCCTGCAGATCGCCAATTACCTCCTCGAGCGTCTGCAAGCCGGTAATGTCCATGAAGGGCACGGCGTTGAGGCGGATGATGAGGACGTGCGGATCGGTGTGCGTTCCGACAAGCGCGCGTTCGAAGCTTTCGACGGCGCCGAAGAAGAACGGTCCTTCCACGGAGAACACCAGCAAACCGGGCGGCAGTGTGTCGAGCCCGCGTGCGCCCAGCTCGACGGACAAATCCTCATCGCTGGATTGCTTCACCTCCACACTGGCCGCCATGCGGCGCATGAATTGAAGCATCGCGAGAATCACGCCGATATTCACCGCGATCACCAGATCGGCGAATATCGTGAGCGCGAAGGTGATCAGCAAAATGGCGACGTCCGCCCGTGGCGCGCGCCGCACCATGTGCACAAAGTGGCGCACGTCGCTCATGTTCCACGCCACCACGAACAGAATCGCCGCCAGCACGGCCAGCGGAATATTCACCGCGTATGGGGCCAGCACGAGCAGGATCACCAGCAGCGTCAACGAATGCACGATGCCTGCCAACGGACTGGTGCCCCCGTTGCGGATATTGGTGGCGGTTCGCGCAATCGCACCGGTGGCGGCAAAACCGCCAAACAGCGGCGCGGCAATGTTCGCCAGTCCCTGGCCAATCAACTCCTGATTCGAATCGTGCCGCGTGCCCGCCATGCCGTCGGCCACCACCGCCGACAACAGCGATTCAATCGCACCGAGCATGGCAATGGTAAAGGCCGGGCCGATCAGCTCGATCACCTGACTGATGCTGACTTGCGGCAACCCAAATGAAGGCAGGCCTTGCGGAATACCCCCGAAGGCGGTGCCGATGGTTCGCACGCCGTCGAACTGAAAAGCGACGTGCAACAGCGAAACCGTGACGAGCGCGGTCAGCGGCCCCGGAATTCGGCGAAAGCCCGGCAGTCGCGGCGAGAAAATGACCAGCACGAGGGAGAGCAGCGCGAGCAGCGTGGTCGTCAAATGCAGCTGCGGGAAGGCTGCGACCAGATGCAGCAACTTGACGTGGAGGTGGTCGCCGGAAACTTCCGGCAAGCCGAAGAAATCCCTCCACTGCCCGATCCAGATAATCACCCCGATGCCAGCGGTAAATCCCACGATGACGGGCGACGGGATGTATTTGATGATGGCGCCCATACGCGCCAGGCCGAGCAGCACCAGAATCACGCCGGCCATCAGCGTCGCCAGTTGCAGGCCCACGATGCCGTACTGTGCGGTGACGCCGGCCAGCACGACGATGAATGCTCCGGTTGGCCCCGCGATCTGCACCCGACTGCCGCCGAACACGGAAACGAACAGCCCGGCGACGATCGCGGTGTAAATCCCCTGCTCCGGCGCCGCGCCAGAGGCAATCGCAAATGCCATCGCCAGCGGCAATGCCACCACGCCAACGATCACACCGGCAACGAGATTCCCCGTCCAGTGCCGCCAACCGAATAGACCCGCCCGCGCCGCATCGACCACCGTCAGCATTTCTGGCCCCCCTCATGTCAAAACAATGGTCCGTGATCGCCACCCGCGCGGGTTAGATCCGACCCGCCAATAGCGCGACCACGACCTCGGGCAGATGGCACCGCCCCACCATCAGCGGGCACTACTACAACAACCACTCGATCGGGAAAAGCGACAGAAACCCGACGCCCAGCCGTTCCCACCGGCTGGTGTAGGGCTCGTCGTCATGGCGCACGGTTTCGCCGTTACGCTGTTCCAGCCAGTACAGCTTTCCGGTGTCCGACAACATCACCTGATACGCATGCTCCGGCGCGCGGTCGAACGCTTGATCGAGACGCTGCGCAAGCGTTGTATTCTCAATGATAAACCCCAACTCGGTGTTCAGATCGGCCGAACGCGGATCGAAATTGAACGAGCCAACAAAGACACGCTTGCCATCGACGGCAAAGGTCTTCGCATGCAGGCTGGCGGCGGAGCTGCCGAACAGCTTCAAGTTGGTTCTCTCGTCGCCGGCGCGCATTTCATACAGGCGGATTCCGGCTTTGAGCATTTGCTTGCGGTAGCGCGCGTAGCCGGCGTGTACCGCAGCGACGTCGGTTGCCTCGAGCGAGTTGGTGAGGATGGTGATGTCGACGCCCGAACGCGCCATCGCCGCGAGCGCGTCGGCGCCCGCTTTGGTCGGCACAAAATACGCTGACACCAGCGTGAGGCTCGATGCCGCGCCGCCGATGATCTCGCGCAGGCGCGCACTGAGCAACGCCTCGGGCGGCGCCTGACGGACGCCTTTGGCCGGATCGTCGCTGAGCATGCGGGTCGGTGCCCACAGCAGCGGCAAGTCGTGCTGCAGCAGCGCGCGGATCGAGGCGTCGGTGCGCAGTGCCTCGAGGTATTCGTTCGCCTCGGCGCTCTGCGTCACGCGCGCGGCGGCATCGGCGAGTTCGCGCTGCGCTGATTTGGAAGGCGCCGGCAGCAGTGAGTCGACCGGATACGCGGATTCGCTGGCCCAATAACGGTCAAAGTCGCGCGACACTGCGTCCACCACCGGGCCCACCGCAAGAATGTCCGCATCGGCGAACATGAGGTGCGCGCTGGCGCCGAAATACTCGTCGCCCACATTGCGCCCGCCGACGATGGTGGCGCTGTTGTCGGCGGTGAAGGACTTGTTGTGCATGCGCCGGTTGGCGCGCGAAAAGGCGGTGATGAAATCGATGAAGCGCAAGCGGCGATGGGCGAAGGGGTTGAACAGGCGCACCTCGACGTTCTCATGCGTGTCGATCGCCGTGAGCAAGGGATCGAGACCGGTGGTGTTCATGTCGTCGAGCAGCAGGCGCACGCGCACGCCGCGCTCCGCGGCTTCCAGCAAGGCCTTGAGCAGGAGCGTGCCGGTGATGTCGTTACGCCAGATGTAGTACTGCACATCAAGCGTTTTCTCGGCGGCGGCGGCGAGCAGTGCCCGCGTGGCAAAGGCCTTGCGCGAATCGCCGAGCGTAAACACGCCGCTGCGTCCCGGATGTGCTGCTGCCCCGGGCGCGCTGGCGCGCCCGAGCAGCGTCTGGTGCGCCGTTTCGCGATCGATAGCATGCGATGGCAGTCGCGTATCGAGTGGCGGCAGTGCCTGGCAGCCGGTCAACATGACGGCGCTGAGGGTGAGCGCACGCAAGCATGCAAGTGAAAACCGTGGCGCAGATCTCCGATCATATTTTTTCAATTCTTTCAATTCCCATCAGGAATAACTCGCAATCGCCTTGCGAAAACGCGCCAGCGCAACGAGGAAAAACACCGCGCCAATGAGCGTCATCGCGATCATCTGCGGCCACACAATATCGAGTCCGGCGCCGCGATACAACACCGCCTGCGAGAAGGAAACGAAGTGGGTCGATGGCGCGGCCTGCATCACATTCTGCAACCATTCCGGCATGCTTTCGAGCGGCGTGGTGCCACCCGAGAGCAGATTCATGACGATGAACACCGGAATCGCCAGCAGGCCGAATTGCGGCATCGAGCCGGCGGCGGTGGCGAGCAGGATGCCCAGCGAGGTAACGGAAAACAGGTAGATCACGGTACCGAGCGCGAAGATCGCCTTCGAGCCTGCGATCGGCACACCGAGGACACCTTCGACGACGAAAGTCAGCGAGAGCAGCGCGGCGACGACAATGATGAAACCATTGGCCCACACCTTGGCGATCATGATCTCCGACGAACTCACCGGCATTGCCAGCAGATGTTCGATGGTGCCGTGCTCGCGCTCGCGGATGAGCGCGGCGCCGGTCAGGATCATGGCCAGCATGGTGACGTTGTTGACGATCTGCATCACGGCCATGAACCAGCCCGAATCGAGATTGGGATTGAAACGTGCGCGCATCACCAGGTCGACCGGCAAGCCGGCACTGACGCCATACCCGCGCAGCGCGTCCTGCACTTCGGCCATGACGATGCGCTGGACGTAGTTGGCGCCGTTACCGGCCATCGACATCGCGGTGGCATCAACCTGCAATTGCAGTTGCACCGATCGGCCGGCGAGGAGATCGGCCTCGAAACGGGGCGGCACGACAAGCACGAAAATGAAGTCGCCGGCGTCCATGGTGGCGTCGATGCGATCAGCGTCGATACGCTCTGCGGGTTTGAAGTACGGTGGCAGGAAGGCGTCCTGAATGCGCCACGAAAGCGCCGAGTGATCTTCATCGACGATCCCGATCGAGGCATTGGTGACCTCCATTTTGGCATTGTTGGCGATCTGGTAAATCGCGAAGCTGAAGGTCCACACCAGCAAGATAAGCAGAACCGGATCGGCGCGCACGCTGCGCAATTCCTTGATACCGAGGCGATAGATGTTGCCGAGGCGTTCGCGCATGTTCATTTCTCCTGTTTGCGCAGGAAAAGCGCGGCGGCCGCGAACAGCACCAGCGCAATCACGCCGAGCACCAGGATATAGGTCCACAACTGCGCGAAGCCCAGCCCCTTGGTGATGGCACCGACGCTGAGCCACTGGAACCACGAGGTCGGAAAAAACAATCCCGTGAACGCCGCGCTGCCGCTCAGCGTCGACACCGGGGTGAGAAAGCCGGAGAAGTTGATGGCCGGCACGATCGCCAGAATCGCGGTGGCGACGATGGCCGCGATCTGGC
>CBDTZF010000182.1:0-5365 GCA_965364825.1 uncultured Rhodocyclaceae bacterium
TCGACGCACCCCAAGCCGAGCGCGACCGCATCGTGAGCCTGTTGCTCGAATTGCTGTTTCGCGAAATCTTCGAATTCCGTCTCATCCAGACTGACCCGAATTTTGCCAACTACCGTTACGACACCGACAGCGGGCAGTTGATTCTGCTCGACTTCGGCGCCACCCGCAGCTACCCGGACGCCATCGTCAACGCCTATCAACGTTTGATGCGCAGCGCCGTCGCGCAGCAGCCCGAGGCGGTTGCAGAAGCCGCACGGCAGATCGGCTATTTCGGCCAGCACATCCCCAACGCCCAGCGCGACACCGTATTGCGCCTGTTCATGCTCGCCTGCGAACCCTTGCGCCATCACGGCGGCTACGACTTCGCGCGCACCGATCTTGCGCGCCGCCTTCACGATATCGGCATGGAACTGAGCACTCAGCGCGATTCGTGGCACACCCCGCCGGCCGACGCGGTGTTTCTGCACCGCAAGGTCGCCGGTCTGTTTCTGCTCGCCGCGCGGCTGCGTGCATGCGTCGATGTAGGGCGGTTGGCGGCACGCTGGCTACAGGCCGCGCCGGCCGCATTCCTGCGGTGACCCGATAGTGGAATGGACGCCGGGCGTCATCGTCGGCTGCGTGGCGATCGCCGCGGGGCTCACCGCTTTCGCTGGCCGCGCGCTGTTGCATCGCGCCATCCTTGTCGGCTTGGCCGCCCCGAGAGTTGCGCACCACGCCACGCCAGCCGACCTCGGCCTTATATATAAGAGCGTACGTATCCCGACGGCACGCGCGCGCACCCTGCATGCGTGGCACATCGCCGCCGCGACCGACGACGGGAGGCCGGCGCCGGCGGTGATCGTGCTGCACGGGTGGGGCGGCAACGCGGCGCTCATGCTGCCGCTGGCAGCGCCATTGCATGCGGCCGGATTCACCACGCTGTTTATCGACGCGCGCTGCCACGGCGCCAGCGACGGCGACAGCTTTGCTTCGCTACCGCGCTTTGCCGAGGATGTGGAACACGCCTTCGACTGGCTGACGGTGCAACCTGGCGCCGATGCCGCGCGCATCGCGTTGATCGGCCATTCCGTCGGCGCCGGCGCAGTGCTGCTCGCAGCGACGCGGCGCCAAGGCGTCGCGGCCGTGGTATGCCTCGCGGCCTTTTCTCACCCCGAGGCAATGATGCACCGCTGGCTGACGGAAAAGCACATTCCCGAGCGTCCGTTGGGGCGCTACATCCTGCGCTTCGTTGAACGCACGATCGGTCATCGTTTTGACGATATTGCGCCGCTTAACACCATCAGTCGCGTGCGCTGTCCCGTACTACTAGTGCATGGCGAGGACGACCGCGTGGTGCCGATCGCCGAAGCGCGGCAGATATACGCTGCACGCGGCAACACGCCGGTCGAACTGCTCACCCTTCCCGGCAATCACAATTCCTTCGCCGAGTTTTCGCGCAACTTCGACCGCCTGATCGCGTTTCTGCGAGCCATGCCATCACACCAGCGCGAGCACGCGTAACCGAAAAAAACCGACGCGTGGTGCATCGGCCTATTCCGTCGTTCAGTGCTGGCGCTAACGGCGCATCAATGCATCCGCGTGGGCTGATGCCGTTTCAGTATTTCGGTGACCTCGGGCTCGGTCGCCGCCGGAATGATCACCTTGAGCTGCTTGTGCTCGGTGTCCATGAATACGTTCTCGCGCGGAATGCCGGTCGAGACCAGGTCATCCATCGCATTCTTCATGGCGTCTTCGGTAGCGAAATCGCCTGTCACGGTTTTCGTCATGATGATCTCCCAACAGATTGAATGGATTTGATGCCAAGTTGAACGGCCACACGGTGATCGGGCGACACGCAACTCACACTCATTCGACCATGCGTCCGCCGGTAAATTCCTCGCCTGCGGTCAAGCGGTCAGACGGAAACGGCTTCGGACGCGCGCGCGTGTCGCTGGCGGGCTTCATGGAAAGCTCGGCAGGCGATCGACTTCCGTTTCCATGCGTCTGTCGAGCCCGCGGAACTCATGCGGCGTGCGGCGCACTACGCACCAGCCCGATGATGGGGCGCATTTCGGCGTCGTTGCGCAGCAAATCGGCCAGTGTGTGCTTGTCGAGTTCGGTCAGAAATGCATCCAGCGCACCCTGGAATATTGTCTGGAGCCGGCATACCGGAGACAGCACGCAACGATTGTTGACGCGGTCGAAACACTCCACCAGTGCGAAGTCGTGTTCGACCGCACGCACCACGGCGCCCACGTTGATGGCCTCGGGTCTTTTTTTGAGACGCACACCACCACTGCGACCACGCACGGTCTCGACGATGCCATCGACGCTGAGTCGGTGCACGATCTTCATGAGATGGTTCTTGGAGATGTCGTAGGCGTCGGCGATCTGCTGGATGGTCACCAGCTCGCCCTCGTGCACGCCGAGAAAAATAAGCGTGCGCAGCGTGTAGTCAGAGTAATCAGTGAGCTTCATGCGCGTCGTTCACTTAAACATGTATTAACGATATTGCTTTTCTCGAGGCGCCGGAATAGCATGAGTCTAGAAGTAAATCTTTGACTTTGGACGGGTCGCCGTGCCCGTATTTGCCTGCCATGGACATCCCAACACTTCTACTATCTTCCTTCATCATCGCGGTCACCGCACTGTTCATTTTCATCTGGTCGTTGCGCAGAGGCCACATGGACTCCGATCCAGAAGCCGCGCGGGTGATTTTTTCGGAAGGCGAGATCGGCCGCGTCGAGGAACCGGCCATTGATGCCGCCGGCACCCGCCGACTGCAGGATGCAGTGCCGGGCAGTGAGTCGGGCGAAACCGACACCGCGGCGCTCAAGGCGCGCGTCATCGCAGACGAATCCGCCGCACGGCCTGCCTTCATCCTTTTCAGTTTCGCCGTCTTCTGGCTCCTGGTGGCGTCATTCGCCGGTCTCACCAGTTCAATCAAATTGCATCAACCCGACTGGCTCGTTGAGTCCGCCTGGATGACCTTTGGCCGCATGCGCACGATTCACCTCAATGCGGTCGCTTACGGGTGGGCGCCACTGGCGGCGCTGGGTACGGCGCTGTGGATTCTGCCGCGTCTGCTCAAGACCGAACTCGTCGGCGCGCGCATCGCGATTGTCGGCGCCGTGTTGTGGAATATCGGATTGATCGTGGGCATCGGCGCGATCGCGATGGGGATAAACTCCGGCCTGGAATGGCTGGAAATCCCGTGGCAGATCGGCATCCTGTTCGCCATCGGTGGCGGCATGGTCGGTATCCCGATGATTCTCACGCTGCGCCGCCGGCAGGTTAAGCACCTTTACGTCTCGGTCTGGTACATGGGCGCCGCGCTGTTCTGGTTTCCGGTGCTTTACATTGTCGCCAAGCTGCCTGGCGTTCACTTCGGCGTCGAGCAGGCGACGATGAACTGGTGGTTCGGCCACAACGTGCTGGGCCTGTTTTATACGCCGCTGTCGTTGGCGGCGATTTATTACTTTCTTCCCAAGATCATTGGTCGTCCGATCCAGTCGTACAACCTGTCGCTGATCGGCTTCTGGGCGCTGGCATTTTTCTATGGCCAGGTCGGCGGCCATCATCTTGTCGGCGGGCCGGTGCCTGAATGGTTGGTCACGCTGTCGATCGTGCAGAGCATGATGATGATCATCCCGGTGGTGGCCTTCTCGATCAATCAGCACCTGACCATGCGCGGTCACTTCGGGGCGCTGTGGTATTCGCCCACGCTGCGTTTTATCGTGCTCGGCGGCATGATGTACACGCTCAGTTCCATCGAGGGATCCTTCGAAGCGCTGCGCTCGGTCAGTACAGTCGTCCACTTCACGCATTTTACGGTGGCTCACGCGCATCTCGGCATGTATGCCTTTGTCACGCTGACGATGTTCGGCGCGATCTACTTCGCGATGCCTCGCATCATGACGCGGGAATGGCCCTATCCGCGGCTCATCGCCTTGCACTTCTGGCTGGTGACGATCGGCTTCGCAATCTATTTTGTCTCGCTGAGTACCGGCGGCGTGCTCCAGGGCCTCAGTATGCTCGACGCGAGCAAACCCTTCATCGACTCGGTGACCGTCACCCTGCCCTACCTCAAAGGGCGCTCGGTGGGCGGCGCGTTGATGACGCTCGGCCACCTCGTTTTCGCGCTTCATTTCATTATCATGGCGCTGCGCTTCGGCCCGCACCGCAGCAACGCCGCGCTCCTTCACACCGCCCCCGCGACAGCCTGAGCCATGGAAAGCGAAGTCAAACTCATCTCCGGCGCGATGGTGACACTCGCGCTCGCCACGACGGTACTCGTCGTCCTGCCTTACCTTCAATTGCAGGACGTGCCACCGCCTGACGGTCTTAAGCCGTATACCGACGCTCAGCTGCGCGGGCGCCAGCAATACATTGCACAGGGCTGCGTGTATTGCCACTCGCAGCAGCCGCGCGATCCGTCCCAGGCTCCGGACGGCGAGCGTGGTTGGGGACGGCCGTCGGTCGCCGCCGATTACGTCTATGACAGCCCGCATCTGCTCGGCACCATGCGTACCGGACCGGATCTGTTCAATATTGGCGCACGCCAACCCAGCGAAGACTGGCAGCTCGGTCACCTCTATCAGCCGCGGGCGTATGCGCCGGAGAGCATCATGCCGGCCTATCCTTATCTGTTCGAGATCAAGGATAAAGCGGCGCCGGACGACAAGACGGTGACGCTGCCGCCGAAATTCGCGCCCGCGAAAGGCGTGGTCGTCGCGCGCCCCGAAGCGCGTGATCTGGTGAGCTACCTGCTCGCACTCAATCACACCTATCCGGTGCTCCCCTCCGAGGCAGCTGCCGAAGCCGCCGCCGTGCAATGACCCTGATTCCGGAACGCCGTCATGCCCCAAGACCCTCACGACATTGATCCGCAACACCGCGAACACGCCGATCCGCACGAATCGCTGAACCCCGTCCCGATCGCTTTTTTGCTGCTGATGGCGGGGCTCTTCATATGGGGCATCTATTATCTGTCGGCCGCCCATCCAGACGACGACCCGGCGCTTGGCGATCGCCGCACACCGGAAGCGCTGATGGCGGCACCGCAACAAGCCGCCGATGGCGGCGCGCTTTTTGCAGCCAATTGCGCGGCCTGCCATCAGGCCACGGGGGCCGGCATTCCGCAGGTGTTCCCGCCACTCGCCAAATCGGAGTGGGTCGACGGCAGCGCCTCGGTGCTCGCGAAGATCGTGCTGCACGGCATCACCGGCGAGATCAAGGTGGGCGGAAATACCTACAACGGCGCCATGCCGGCCTTCGCCGACAGTCTCGATGACGAGCAAATCGCCGCCATCCTCACCCATATCCGCAGCTCGTGGGACAACACCGGTGACGCGGTGACGGCCGACTCGGTGCAGGCTGCGCGTGC
>CBDTZF010000183.1:0-5365 GCA_965364825.1 uncultured Rhodocyclaceae bacterium
TGCCGGTGCGCGTTGCGGGTGAGGGCGCCGATATCGAGGGTATCTGCCTTGGCGTCGATGACGATGGCGCATTGCGGATTCGCACGCGGTCAGACGGCGTGCAACGCGTGATTGCCGGCGATGTGTCGCTGAGGCCGGCGCTGTGAGGCTGTTGCTCGATGTCGGTAACACGCGGCTCAAATGGGGATTGCACGACGACACGGGCTGGGTGGCGCAAGGCGCGTTTACGCACAAAGAAGCCTGGAATTTCGTCCGGACTCTGCCGCCGCAGGCGCGGGTGGACGACGTTTGCGGCGTCAATGTCGCTGGCGAAGCGGCGGCGATTCACGTGGGGCGTGCGCTTGCGCCGCTCAAGCTGGCCGCGCGCTGGTTGCGGCCTTGCGCGGATTGTTGCGGTGTGCACAGTCGTTACGACATCACCCAGCTCGGCGCCGACCGCTGGGCGGCACTGATCGGTGCGCGCCATGTCCATGAGGGCGCCTGTCTGGTGGTGACCGCCGGCACCGCGACCACCATCGACGTACTCGATCATGAGGGCGTGTTTCATGGCGGCGTGATCGCGCCCGGTGTCGATCTCATGAAACAGGCACTGGCCGGAAATACCGCGCAATTGAATCTTGCCGTCGGACACCACGTCGATCTGCCCACACACACCGCCGACGCCATCCACATGGGCTGTCTGCAGGCCCAGGCAGGCGCGATCGAACGCATGTTCCGCCACGTCGCCGAGCTGCCCGCGGCGTGCTGTTTGCTCGGTGGCGGTGCGGCGCCGCTGATCGCTCCCTTGCTCGGCATCCCGCTGCGCCGAATCGACAATCTGGTGCTCGAAGGCGTCGCCATCGCGCAGGCGGAAGATGGCCGCAATGAGCCGACCCCGAAGCGCGAGAAGGGCTAGAATCCCCGCCGGAGAGCAAGCGCCGCACGCACGACGGCGCGCCGTACCACATAAGGGCCTGTTGACATACCTATCGCGCCTGCGCGATAGGTATGTCAACAGGCCCTAAACAAGGAGAGACACAATGGCCGAGTCAGCACGCGTCCGGCCCGACGAAAGCAACATTCCCACCCACTGGTACAACATCGCGGCGGATCTGCCCAATGCGCCTTCGCCCGTGCTCGCGGCGGATGGCTCGCCGATCACCGCCGAGCAGTTGGGCGCGATTTTTCCGGGGCCGATCATCGAGCAGGAAACCAGCACCGAGCGCTGGATCGCGATCCCCGACGAAGTACGCGAAATGTATGCCACGTGGCGAACGACACCGCTGATCCGCGCGCGGCGACTGGAGCGCGCGCTGGGCACGCCAGCAAAGATTTTCTACAAACACGAAGGCGTTTCGCCCGCCGGATCGCACAAGCCCAATTCCGCCGTGCCGCAGGCGTATTACAACAAACAAGTCGGCATCAAGCGGCTGACGACGGAAACCGGCGCCGGCCAGTGGGGCTCGTCGATCGCCTTCGCCGGACAGATGTTCGGCCTCGACGTGCGCGTCTTCATGGTCAAGGTGAGCTACGAACAAAAGCCTTTTCGCCGCTCGATGATGCAGGTCTGGGGGGCCGAGGTGTTCGCCAGCCCGTCGCTGGAAACACAGTCCGGACGCCATATCCTCGAGAACGATCCAGGGAATCAGGGCTCGCTCGGCATCGCCATCTCGGAGGCGGTTGAAGAGGCCGCCAGCCGGGCCGACACCAACTACACGCTCGGGTCGGTGCTCAATCACGTGGTTTTGCATCAGACCGTGATTGGCCAGGAAGCCAAACACCAACTCGCGCAGATCGGTCTGTACCCTGACGTGGTGATCGCCCCCTGTGGCGGCGGATCGAGCTTCGGCGGTATCGCCTTTCCCTTCCTGTGCGACCGCATCGCCGGTGAAAAACGTGCCGCATCGCTGCGCTGCCTGGCGGTTGAGCCGGCCTCGTGCCCGACGTTGACGAAGGGCGCCTATGCCTACGATTTTGGCGACGCCTCCGGCTTTACGCCGCTGATGAAGATGTACACGCTGGGACACGATTTCATGCCGCCGGGTATCCATGCTGGGGGTTTGCGCTACCACGGCGAATCACCGCTGGTCTCGCAGCTTTATCATGAAAAGCTGGTCGACGCCGTGGCCGTGCCGCAATTGGCCACCTTCGAGGCCGGCGTGCTGTTTGCGCGCACCGATGGCATCATTCCGGCGCCTGAATCGTGCCACGCGATTCGCGCAGCGATCGATGAAGCGCTAGCCTGCAAGGAGAGCGGCGAGCCGAAGGTGATCCTGTTCAATCTCACCGGGCACGGCCACTTCGACATGGCGTCCTATGATCGTTTTCTGGCCGGCGAATTGGAAAACTACGACTACCCGGCCGACGCCATCGCCAGATCGCTGGCGCATTTGCCGAAGGTCGGTTGAGGCGTGCCGTTGTTGCGCTTTCTCATCATTCTGTTGGTGCTGCTCAACCTGTTGGCGCTCGCTGCCTGGCGCGGCTGGCTCGGTGAGGGCGACAGCAGCGGCGAACCCGAACGCATCACTAATCAGCTTCATCCCGAGCGTATCCGCCTGCTTTCGCAGGCCGAAGTCGCGGGTGAGGCGGCGACCCCAACCGACGAGGCGGCGGACTCGCCCGCGCTGGCCGCCGCGGCTGAACCGGCGCAGGCGCCTGACCCTACACCCCGGGCTGAACCGGCCGAGCCGCCTGAACCGGTGGCTGTAACGCCGCCAGCGCCCGTGGCGAACGCCGAAGTGCCCGCCCCGGCGGTTGCCGCAGTGAAGCCGCTTGCGTCTGAGCCTGCGCCGCGCGAAGCGGCAGCAGAGCCGGCGGCGCCACCAGGCGAAGTGCCCGAGGAGGCACCGGCTGCGCCGGTGGCGGCTCCCGCGCCGCCGGCCTGTGTCGCGTTTGCCGGGCTGGGCGATGGGGCCGCACGTCGGCTGCTTGAAGATGCCAGGCGACGGCGCGACTTCGAGACCCGCGATATCGTCTCCACCGACGTCGATTCCTGGTGGGTAATGCTACCCCCGCTCGGCGGCATGGCGGCGGCGCTCAAGCGCTCGGCCGAGCTTCGTGCCCTGGGCGTCACTGACCAGTACATCATTCCGGAGCGCGGTTCGCATCCCTACGGCATCTCTCTCGGCCTGTTCCAGTCGGCAGAGTCGGCGGATGAGCAACGACGGGAGCTGACAGCCAGGGGCGTGAGCGGCATCAAAATCGAAGAACGCGGCACGACCGCACATCGTGTCGAGGTGCGCGGCCCGTCCGATCGGCTCTCCGAGTGGGCGAGCAGCTGGGCCAGCCGCCAGCCGCGCGGCAGCCGCTTGAGTTGCCGGCCGTGAGCGGCACGCCTTTCATCGTTGGACTCACCGGCGGGATCGGCAGCGGCAAGAGCGCGGCCGCTGACCGTTTCGGCGAACGTGGCGCTGCAGTGGTCGATACCGATGTGATTGCGCATGCCCTTACCGCGCCGGGCGGCGCGGCGATCGAGCCCATTCGCGCCGCGTTCGGCGACGCACTGATCGCGGCCGACGGTGCGCTCGACCGCGCTGCGATGCGTGCGCGGGTGTTTGCCGAGCCGGCCGAGCGCGTGCGCCTGGAAGCCATTCTGCACCCCATGATCCGGGACGAGGGGGCGCGCCAGTGCGCCGCGGCACAGGCGCCGTATGTGGTGCTCGTGGTGCCCTTGTTGATCGAATCCGGTACGTATCGCGAGCGCTGCGCGCGCATCGTCGTGGTCGATTGTCCCGAAGCGGTGCAGATCGCGCGCGTGCAGGCGCGCTCGGGGTTCAGTGCCGCCCAGGTCGAAGCCATCATGGCGGTGCAAATACCGCGTGCCGAGCGGCTTGCGGCCGCGGATGACGTGATCGACAACGGCGGCGATCTGCCTTTTCTTTTCGCCCAGGTCGACGCCTTGCACCGGCGTTATGTCGCGCTCGCCGGCGCGCAATAGGGTGAAAATCCGCTGTGATAAGATCGCGCTCTCATGCAGGGCTAGCCCATTGATCAGGCGCACGCGGTGATAGATTTTGAATACCCCCTCAATGAGCGCATCCGCAACCTGCTTCGTCTTGAAGACGTCTTCGCCCGCATCCTTCATTTTCACCGCGGCGACGCCCCGGCCGACCATCACAGTGCGCTGCTGTGCCTGTTCGAGCTGCTCGATGTCGCCAGCCGCGCCGACCTGAAGGTCGATCTCGTCAAGGAGCTGGAACGCCAGCGCCAGGCCTTGCTGGCCTACCGGGACAACCCCGACATCTCCGAAGACGCGCTCAACGACGCGCTCTCCGAAATCGAGCAGTCCTCCGCCGGTCTGCTCGCGGTGTCGGGGCGCATCGGGCACTATCTGCGGGAAAACGACTGGTTGATGGGCATCCGCAGCCGCGCGGCGATTCCCGGCGGCGCGTGCCAGTTCGATCTGCCCTCGTACCACTACTGGTTGCGCGGCGGCGACGCAGAAGCGCGGCGCCGCGACATGGATGCCTGGTTGCGCCCGCTCCTGCCGATTCGTGACGGCGTGGCAATTGTAATGCGCTTGCTGCGCGGTAGCGGGCGATCATCGCCACAGCGCGCGGCCGACGGAAATTTTCAGCTCGCCATGAACGGCCAGCGCATGCAGCTGGTGCGTGTGCGGGTGGCGTGTCAGGCGCATGCGGTGCCGGAAATCAGCGCCAACAAGTACGTGCTCAATGTCCGCTTCATCCAGCCCGACCCCGCCGGCCGGCCAAAAAAGTGTGAGCAGGACGTCGATTTCGAACTCACCTTGTGTACGCTATCTACGCAGCAATGAACACCGACCGTAAATCTGCACCCGTCGTCAAATGCCCGACCTGCAACAAGCCGGTCGAGTGGCGCCCGGAAAGCACCTGGCGCCCGTTTTGCTCGGCGCGTTGCCGCCAGATCGATCTTGGCGCGTGGGCGACCGAGAGCTACCGCATTCCCTCAGCCAGTCCGCCGGACAGCGATACCGAACCGCCTGCGGACGACTGAGGACGGTGGCTGGAACCGGCGTTTCGGGGCACACTGTGAAAATTATGCGGCCGCGACGTCGCGCTGTAATTTGACCCCGCCAGGAGAAACTCATGGAGCAACCCGTTCATCCCTTGTCCGCCGTATTCGCCCAGCTCGGGCTGCCCGAGGATACCGCCAGCATCGATGCCTTCATCGCCGAGCACGCGCCGCTTGCGGGTGACATTCCGCTGGCCGATGCACCGTTCTGGTCGCCCTCGCAGGCGTCGTTTCTGCGCGAAGAATTGGCCGAGGATGCCGATTGGGCGGAAGTCGTCGATGAGCTGAATGCGCGTCTGCGCACCGGCTGATCCAAAATTTTTTCGCGCGCGACGTTGCGATTCGCCTCGTCGTCGTGAGCGGCGCGGCGACGCACCGCGAGGCCGTACGCTAA
>CBDTZF010000184.1:0-5365 GCA_965364825.1 uncultured Rhodocyclaceae bacterium
AATTGGAATGTGCCGCTCGAAGTAAGATTCGAGAAAGGCGCACTCATCTCGCGCGGTTCTACTCAGATCAATTTGGCTACGTATCAGAGATGCTTGAACAGTTCTTTCCCACAGACGACGTTCGCCGCCGGCTGAAGGAAAATTTTAAGTTCGTATTGCGGTCGCCAGATCCGAAGAAGGCCGCGTTCAAATTAATCAGAAACGAGCAGACCGAACTCGAAAGAATAGTTGCAGAACGACTGAAAAAAGATGGCGCCTAGCGCGGTAGGGTGCAGTAGGCGCAGCCGTATTGCACCGTTCAACGGTTGATTGGTGCAATGCCCTCCGGATATTTCACTCTACGGCGCCTATGGGGCGCCTCCTGCGTTCGCCACGATGTATGTTGGACTTCGCTGCGCTCTGCCCAACCTACGGCGGTTGCATATGTAGCTGCCACCTTCAGATTACATGTGAAACAACTTCCGGGATATCGCCGTGCCGCTACCGATCAATCTCATGGCGCGTCGTGCACCGAAAGTGATTTCAGAAACGCTGCCGGGGCGATGATTGCAAACGAGAGTTTGGGCTTGGGGGATCCGGCCAGCGACAACAGGTCTGCGTCGCCGCTGACCAGCGTCGTGGCGCCCCCCGCTGCGGCCAGGTGCAGGAAGGGCAGGTCCAACGGGTCGCGGCAGGCGGGTACTTCGGGGAGCGGGTTCGACACCTGGATGGCTTCGGTCCAAGGCAGATAGTCGGCCAGAAGTTCCGTTTGGGCTGCATCGTCGAGTCTGAATTTCGGATAGGTGAGCACGCGCATCAGCTCCAGCGTAGTAGCGGTGCTTGCCAGTGGCACGAACAGGCCGGCCTGCCACGCAGGGCGCAGACGCGAAATCGGACCGCGCGAAAAAATCAGTGCCGAAATCAGCACGTTGGTATCGAGCACCACGCGCGGCGGCTGCGCGGCGCGCGCGCGCCGCCGTGTCGTCATCGCGTTCTCACTTGTGCTTGCGCGCCCAGGCGACGGCCGCGGCGACATCCGACTCGTCGAGCGACAGCTCCGCCAGTTTGGCGCGTACCGCATCGCCGCGCTGGATGCGCACCGGGGTGAGCACGATTTGCCCGTCGCGTGCCTCGACATCGAAGTATTCGGCCGGACCAACGGCCTGCGTTATCGCCTTGGGCAGCGTCAATTGGTTCTTGCTGGTGAGCTTCGCAAGCATCGTCGAGCCTCGTATGAAAGTAAGATATCCTTACTTTACCATCTTTGCGTGCTATGTTCGACAGGCAACGAACGCGCAGCTTTCCGTCAATCCGCCGTTCGGCAGCCGACTCACGAGCGCGGTGTGCGGCGCCATACGGCGAGGAAGGCCTTTGCCTTGTTGGCGACGGTTTCGCGTTCGTCGGAGAGCAGATCGAGGAAGTCCGACAGGCCTTTGGATTTCGTCACCGTAAAGAAGGTCAGCCACGCGAAGCTGGCAAACACGGTGATGAAATAGAAGAAGCTTGCCGCGCCGCCGAGTCGCTCGACGCCGAGGATGTTCATGCCGAAGTAGCCGGTGACGGTGGTGCCGATGAGGCCGAAGGCGGTGACGACGGTGAGGCGGACCACCGTATTGGCCTGGCGGCGCAGGGAGTCGGATTCGAGATACTGGGCCATGTCCTCGATGCGCTCGCGCACCTCGCCGTAGAGTTCCGCGGTGCTAAGAAGGCGTTTCGACATGCTGTACAGGTCTTTGGCCTGACTTTGGTCAGAGACATGGGAGAACCAGTAGCGGTGCGTGAAACGCAGGAAGATCTCGCGCATCTTGCGGATCTCGCGCTTGAAGTGCTTGACTGAATCGGGGCTCTGGATGTCGAGGCGCTTGAGCGCGTAGCCGAGACGGTCGTCCATCATGAACAGCGCCGCTTTGTGCAGGTGGGGAATCAGGAACAGCAGGAAATACTGGTGGCGGAACTGCTCGAGCAGACTGCTGCCGGGCGTGTAGAAGATGCCCTGACGCGCGCTGCCGAGCAGTATGAAAGCCTCGCCGCTATTCAGGTAACGGGCGCCCGGCGGACCCTCGGGCGAGCTGACCCAGAATCGGTCGGAGCAGTAGCGGGCCTCGAAGTCGTCCACGGCGAAGGGCATATCGCCCGGGGCGCCCGGTGGCGCCACCATTGCCAGGCGCACGAAATCCGAGCGGTCGAGCACGCGCGGATCGTTTTCGAATGCGAGGTAGGCCATCACCGGCATGCGGTGATATTCAAGCTGCCGATAGCGCAGCGGGCCCTTCTCGTCGGAGTGATGCTGGACCATCGGCCGCAACAGGAAATCCCAGTGGGCGGCGAGGGCTGGCGCGCGGAAGTGGCTGACATGGGAGAGAAACCGGGCGCGCTGTTCGTAATCCGAGGCGGCCAGCACCCGGCCATCGGCGGCGAGCCATTCGGTACGCTTCATGCAATGCCCGCCGTCGCCGCTGGGTTCCCAGTAGACCGGGTAGGCGCGGCCGAGACGAAACAGGGTCTCTTGCGCGCAGGCGAGATCGATGTCGTTGGCGTGGAGTTCGATGGTGAGTACCACCACGTCGAGGTCATAGAAAAAGTATAGGTCGACATGGTCGATCTCGAACTCGCGCGGCGCCATCTCCGGGTCGGGGTAGGTGCAGCGCACGCGGGCAATGTCGTTGCGCCGGAAGACGCGTATTGGTGACTCGCCGGGATGCGTGTTGCGGGCCTTGCCTTCGCCATAGACAAAGCGCTGCACATGCGGGAGGAAGGTGACGAACTCGCTGTAGTGATGCGGCTGGACGCCCGCTGGATCGGCGGTGAATTGATCATCCACCTCGCGCCAGGGGTTGTCCGGCGCGTCCCGCTCCAGCACCTCCCAGTGGTTCTGGATCTGACTCGACTCACGCAGCGGCATGAGTTGCAGCGGCCACAGCAGAATCTGTCGGAAATGGCGCAGCCGGCGCGCGTCCTTTTCTTCGGATTCCAGCATGTGCGCTCCCGTGGCGAATGGCCCGTACGAGTATAGGCGTGGTCAGGGGTGCGAAAAAGGCCGGGGTGGGGAAGCGCAGCGCCTTGTGCCGCGTTAAGGCGGTGGTCGATGGGCACGCTGTTAACGTGAAAGATGGCGCTGCAACAAAGGCATGTGGCGACGAGGTTTCGAGGCGCAGGATGGCGGGCTGAAACCCGCCCTACCGTGTATGCGCCAGCGTCTCTTCAATCGGCGGAGGTCGCCATATCAACCGCCCTGTGCGATGCGTTCGCACCGCAGTGGTGCATTACGGTGCGCGCGAGAGCCCGGCGAGCGCGCTAACCTGCGCGAGAATCGGTTCGGGCACGGGCGTGCGCCCCTCGATCATGGCGCGCACCAGCGCGGCATTTTCGGCGACTTCGGGGTGGTCGGGCACGTGCTCGTTGGGTGGCGCGCCGCCACCCGCGGCCTCGATCGTCTCGTGCAACGCGCCGTCGACATACAACTGCATCGCCGGGCGGCGGCGCGGATTGGCATAGCATTCGCCCTCGGTGCCCCGCATCAGCAGCGCGGTGCCGGCGTCGGCGCGCAGAAACTCGTCCATGCGGATGAGGTATTCGGGATGCGTGACGGTAACCACGCGCACGCTCGCGCCCTTCGCCGGATCGAGCAATTTGGCCATGGTGTGGCCGCTGTTGCGCACGCCCAGACGCGGGCGCAGGGCGAGCAGGGTGTCGAGTCCGGGCAGCAGCGTAGCAAGCGCGAGGCAGGCGGGTCGGCCGGCGGCGAGCGCGGCGCTGGCGGCGTCCACATCGGCGTGCGGGGTGACGTCGAGCGCGGCGAGCAGTGCGAACGGGTCGACGCGCGTGTCGAAGTCATGCCGCCCCTGGATCAGCACCGGCACCCCTTCGCGCGCCAGCAGCAGCGCTACCAGCGGCATCAGGTTGGGCTGACGGCGGGCGCCGTTGTAGGTCGGCAGAATCACGCAGCGCCGTCCCGCAGGCACGCGCAGTTGCGCGGTGCGGGCGTCCATGGCGTGCTTGAAGCCGATCAACTCGTCGAGCGATTCGCCCTTGATGCGCATCGACAGCACGATCGCGCCCAGTTCGAGCGGCGGCACGGTGCCGTCGAGCATGTCGCCGAACAGCGTTTCGGCCTGCTCGCGCGAAAGTGGCTTGGCGCCGCGCGCGCCGCGGCCGATTTCCTGGATGAGTTCCGTATAGGTCATGGCGCGGATTATCCCGCAAACCTCCGTCAATATCACCTTGACGGAGTGCATGAGGGTTCGCAGGGCTTTTTGGCAGCGGCTGCATGACGCGGGCGCAACATATGTAGGTAGGGCAGGCTTTAGTCCGCCACGACGTCCAGTCAGGCACCGATGGCCGAATAATTCTGGCTCTACGCCATAGTCGCGTCGCGCAATTTCACGCTAATGCAGCCAGCGCTGCAACAACCATGCCATCAGCGGTAGCGACACATAGCTCATCAGCAGCGTCGTGATGGCAACCGAAACAAGAATCGCCAGAAACGGGTGGGTCGGAAGAAACGGATCAATCAACGGCGGCATGAAATAAACCAACGGAAAAATCGCCGCGAACACGACCAACACCATGCGCCAGCTTGGGAATGTCGGCCCGCGCGAGCGCTTCGCACCCTCAAACCAATAGTCAACGCCGCTAAAATGCTGCGCCTTTTCCTTGCGCACAATCTTTTCCATCTGCTTCAGCAGATCGTTGCGCCGTTCAGACTGTTGCCAGACCTCGTAGTTGTCGTAGTTATCAAAGCTGAAGATCGTCACGTACTCGCCATCCGGCGTGTCCGGATTGATCATGCGCGTGCCCAGATAGCCCTTGAATTTGCGCGCCTCGACGTTCAGCGCATCGCTCAGGCGCTTGTACTCATCAACCCCGTCCTCGGCGATGCGGCGCCGAATGATCGCCGTTACCTGACCGCTGACACGCTGTTCCCGCCCACGGTTGCGAACGTCATCGCCAGTCTTCTCAGCCATCCCTGCCCACCTGTTGCTGTTTGCAAGCCGATTTATAACCGATCCATTACACGAACAGAAGTGAGATTCAGACTTTTCCGGCACACGCTCAATGACAGGCAAATCGCCACCCGACTGTGTATAAGCCTCAGCCCGGCCGCCGAACCTTCGTGGTCATCCCAGCGGAAGCGCGGATCCATTGCCCTTGGCGCCGATGGATTCCCGCCCCCGATCGGCGTCGAGGGTGACGTTCTTTTGCGGGAAAGACGGCAGCACGGGCGAGGGCGTCGGATCGTCCCCTGTTCAGCTGATTGATGTCGCTAATCAAGAATCGCCATGCGCGCCCTCACGCTCCTTCCGTCTTCCGGCGGAGAGGACGAACGTCTGTCGGTGGCGGCTCGCCGTGAGCGGGTAGAATCGATGACGAGCCGATTCAAACGGCG
>CBDTZF010000185.1:0-5364 GCA_965364825.1 uncultured Rhodocyclaceae bacterium
AGGCGCTGGCAACAATCGATGCGCAGGCCATGCCGGAAAAGGCTCGGGCTTAGGGACTGTTGATATACCTATTACGCAGGCGTGATAGGTATATCAACAGTCCCAGAGGCGCGACGGGTTGTCGCATGCGGGTAGCGCGCACCGAAGGGAGCGGCTAAGCTCAGGGTGTCGCCGCCCTTGGCTGCATTATCCGATCGCAGTCGCCTTCGTTCAGGTCTTTTGACAATGCAACTTCTCGATGCGAGCAAAGCGCACGCCCGGGATCTGGCCAATCTCGTCAATCTGGCCGGCGAAGGCTTGCCCGAAATCCTGTGGCGCACCATGGCCGAACCCGGCGAAACGCCGATGGACGTCGGCACCAGATGCGCGGCACAAGAAGAAGGCCGTTTCAGCTATCGGCATGCCCGTATTTGCGTCAAGGACGATCGTGTGGTCGGCGCGCTGGTCGCCTACCGCCAGCCCGACCCGTACGAGGCAAGCCATTTCGAGGCGAGCCTGGCCGCCGCACGGCCGCTGTTCGAACTTGAAGCGCGCGCGCCCGGCAGTTGGTACATCAACGCGCTGGCGACGTTGCCTGAGCAGTATGGCCACGGTGTTGGCCGCGCCTTGATGGCCGATACGCTGACGCGTGCGCGTGAAGCCGGGTGCACGCAAGCCAGCCTCATCGTGGCGAGCGAGAATCACCGCGCCATGCGTGTCTACCAGCAACTCGGATTCGCTGCGACTGCGCGCTTGGCCGTTGTCCCCTTTGCAACCGCCAAGCACGGCGGCGAGTGGGTGCTGATGATGCGAGCGCTCGGGAACGATGACGATGAAGACGGCTTGTGAACACGCTCCGCTTCGGCCGCCTTGCTCGCCTGCCACGACCGCGATCCGCGATTGCATACATTCGGATGGCCGAGTCTGCTATGTTATCTGAGTAACCGAATTATCCATTTCGCGGGAGAAATTCAATGCCGGACGAAAATCCATCGAGGGGGCGCTGCCTGTGCGGCGCGGTCGAAACGACTGTCAAGACAATCGATCATGGCGTCCACGCATGTCACTGCCGCACCTGCCGCACCTGGGGTGGCGGGCCGTTGCTGGCGGTCGACTGCGGCACCGACGTGAGCTTTGAAGGCGAGGACGCGATCACCCGCTACAACTCGTCCGAATGGGCCGAACGCGGCTTTTGCCGTCATTGCGGCACGCACCTGTTTTACTACCTCAAGGCCAACGGCCAGTACATCATGCCGGCGGGTCTGTTCGGCGACGAACCGGTGTTCGAGATGGACCAGCAGATCTTTGTCGACGAACGTCCGGCCTACTACCGCTTTGCCAACCAGACGAAGGAGATGACGGGCGCGGAGGTGTTCGCCATGTACGCACCGCCAGCGCAATAACCAACAGCTCGCCGCTGACCCGAGGCGTTCTACGTGACAAGCCGTAGGCGAGACGGTCAACCTGGAAACGGTAGTTGGACCCGCCAGTCGTGCAATCGGGCATGTCGCGCTCTCACTCGATGGGTGAGCCTTGTCGAAGGGAAAATTTACATGCAATCAATACCTTCACGAGAACAAAAAGCGGTCAACTGCCGTTCTCAGGTCCCATGACCCAGCACGCTCGCTTGCTGCGCGAGACGCCGATCTTCGGCGCCATCCGCGAAGACATCATTGATTATCTACTCGAACGCAGTTCGGTGATTGAACTGGATCGATGCGGCTGGCTGCTGCGCGAAGGCGAGGCAATGGGCTCGATGTTCGTCGTCGAGCACGGTGAGCTGGTCATTCTGAAAATGCATGAAGGCTGTCAATATCTGCTCAGCACGATGGGACGCGGCGACTGCATTGGCGAAATGGCACTGTTCGACCTCATGCCGCGCAGCGCCTCCGCGCTGGCCACCGTCCCCTCACAGCTTCTCGAAATCACCGCCGCCTCGCTGCTCGAAATCGCCGAGCGCGATATGGAACAGTTCGCGCTCATCCAGATGAACATGGGCCGCGAAGTCACGCGCCGTCTGCGCATCTGCGAAGAGCGCATTTTCCGCCATGAGCAGTTCCCCGCTTACGACATCACGCAATGCGCGTTGTTGACGAAAAAGCCGCTGTTTCCCGACCGCCCACCGGGCGATTGATCAGCGTGTCGCGATGGGGCGCGCCGTCCGTTCGCTAGGCGCCGTCGTCGCGCGTCGTGGACGCCACACCTTCATGTCACTGACCGCGTATCAAGGCCTTGACGCGCGCAGAACTATATGACGTGTGTGGTTTCCCGCGCCAAGGGGGCGGCGAGTGAGTGCACTTCGTGAAAAAGCACCTTGAAAATTCTAATACATACATATGCTGCATTTAGCAAGAAATAAGTTGTTAGAAATCTTTACACAAAAGACGCTAGCAAAAAACGGTAATAAACATAAATAAAACAATGGGGTATGGCCATTGACTTGAGCCCGTCTGGTCAAGTCGTGACATATTGCTGTGCTGTTGGTGTAACACTTTCTTTCTCGATCGATCCTGAAATGCCACAAGAATCCAGCGGTTGACAGCGCTTGTAAGGTCGTGGCCCGTAACTTGCTGGGACTGTATGCCGAGGGTCGATAATTCGTTGGCCCCCGAATATGACATCAGGAGATCTTCGATGAAATTGACGCATATTTCAGCGGCTGTGACGCTCGCGTTCGGCGTCTCGAGCGTGGCGTTTGCCAACCCCGTGGTATCCGGAAAGAATGCTGGACGCGGCGTGGGTAACGATGCGGTTACGCAAACCGCAACTGCGAATTCGACGCAGGGCAACGGTCCCAACGCGAACGAGTTTTCAGCAGTGACGGTCGAGTCGGGCAACAAGACGGCGAACGACACCCGGAACAACAAGAGCCAGGGCAATCAACGCGACAATGAGGGGCAGGCGAAGGCGCGTGGCTACGGCTCGGCAGCAGCGAACAACGGCAGCGTCGCGACCAGCAACTTCGATGGCGCGTTCAATACCAGCAAGGCAGTCAGTCAGTCGATCCTGATGGGTACGGTGACCAAAAACGTCGTGACCGGTATCGGCAACGCCGTGACCAACGGCGGCGGCACAAATGGTTCCGTCCATAGTGTGGCTGGCAATGGCGTTCAATCCGGCGGCAACGCCAACGGCGCCGCAGGCGGCGACGGCGGCGACGGCGGCGACGGCAACGGTGGGAATGCCAATGGCGGCAACTCCGTTCCGACACGTGTTGTCGGCGGTTCAGGCGGATTCGGTGGCGGCGGTACCGGCGGTGACGGCGGCGCTGGTGGCGATGGCGGAAGCGGCGGTAGCGGTGGCGACGGTGGCAATGCCAAGAACGGCGATGCGACCGCGGGCAACGCAAGGAATCGCGGCGCCACGAATGGCAACGCGACCGCAGGTGACGGCGGCAATGGCGGCGCGGCCTCCAAAGCCCAAGGCGCCAAAGGTGGTGTGTCAGGCAGCGCGACCGCAACCGCTGGCAACGGCGGCGACGGTGTTGGCGGTGCCGGCAAGGGTGGCGCTGGAACCGGTGGCAATGGTGGCAACGCGAATGGTGGCAGCGCGAATGGTGGCTACGGCGCCTATGAAAGCCTCGACGAGCGCGGTGGCCTCGGCAGCGTGAGCGGTGGAAACGGTGGCAACGGTGGCAGTGGCGATGGCGGCAATTCCGGCAAGGCCACTGGCGGCGACGGCGGCAACACTGCCAAAGCGACCGGCGGCAATGGCGGCGACGGTGGTGCAGGTGGCGCCGGCGGCGCGACGCGCAATGCGACCGCGGGCGACGGTGGTAACGGTGGTACCGGTGGCGACGGCGGCAAAGGCGTTGGCGCGGGCGGTTCTGCGCTCGGCCTGACCATTGGAATCGGTGGAGACGCCGACAGCAGCAGCGATGCTTCCGGTGGCCGCAGTAACAACGACGGCGGTGCAGGCGGTGAAAGCCGCGCTCGCTCGGGTGCGACGACGGCTGGCGACAGCGGCAACGGCGGTCGCACTGGCACGCAGGGCAACGGCGGAGCCGCGATCGGCAAATCCACCGGTGGCAACGGCGGCGGCGGCAATGCTGGCAACACGACCGGTGCAGGTGGAGACAGCGGTGCCACGTCGGCCACCAGCGGTGCCGGCAATGGCGGCACGGCAAACGGCACGGCGGGCGACGCCCAAAGCGGTAGCGCTTCAGCCGCGTCGGGCAGTGCCAACGGCGCGACATCCAGCGCAACCGGCGCAGCCGGAAGCGGTACCGGTGGTAACGGCAACAGCGCTGGTGCAGGTGGCGCAGGTGCGGCAGCGAGCAACGCCGGTGGTAGTGGCGCGCTTGGCGCGGCCGGTGCCGAAGGCGGAACGGCCAGCAATTCGGCCGGTCAGGGCGCGGCGGGTACCAGTGGCAATGGTGGCAACGCAGCCGCCGGTGCCGGTGCAGCAGGTGGTGATGCCACCAGCACAGGCGGTGCCGCTACGGCAGGCGCTGGCGATGCTGGCAACGGTGGCGCTGGCAACGGTGGCGCGGGCACAGGTGCCGCGGGTGGTCAAGCCAACAACGCCTCGGGCGCGGGCGGTGCGGGTGGTTCGGCCACCAACACCGGCGGTGCAGCGGCCAACGGTGGCAACGCCAGCAACGGTAGCGCAACCAACGGCGACGCCGAGTCGACGGCATCCAACGGCAGCGCGACCGCCGGTGATGGTGCCCTCGGCGCGAATGGCGCTGTGGGTGGCGACGGTGGCGAAGGCGGTACTGGCGAAGGTGGTCAGGGCGGCCAGGGTGTTGCCGGAGCCGGTAACGGTGCCGTCGGTGGAAACGGTGGCAACGGTGCAGCCGGTGGCATGGTGAGCCTTCACGGTGGCGTGTTCGACATGTCGAACGTCGTCAGCAACAGCTTCACCAATGGCGCTGGCATCATGGTTAACAGCCAGAACAGCGGCATGTCCTCGCTCGTACAGCAGAGCGTGAATGTGCAAGCCAACCTCAGAGTAGGCCGCTAAACCAGGTGGGCCGGGCGCTATGCGCTCGGCCCCTTGCACCGATTTTTATACCGCAGGTCTTGCGACCACGCGAAAAGTCCCGCACTGCACGCGCGCTTCGAAGCACGCTGTATCCGGTTTCGGGCGATTTCTAAATCAATACCAATCCGTCCTCATCCGAATGAACATCGGCCGCGAAATCAAGCGGCGCCTGCACATCCACGAATAACGCACCTCCCGCTACGCGCAATTTTTCGTGTACGGCATTGCGCATTGCGCGCCGTGCGTGGCACGGAAAGTGTTTGCGGATCAGGGCCGGACGTTCATGGCGGTTTGCGACCACCACCCTTGACCATGAAATACGACGCGTGCGCAACATATGTAGAGCGGGGTTTAGCCGAATGGCACTTACTTTAGCTGTCATGGGTGACCGTTCCGGCT
>CBDTZF010000186.1:0-5362 GCA_965364825.1 uncultured Rhodocyclaceae bacterium
CACGGCGGCGGCCTGATCCACGGTGGATTCATCCGGCCATCCGTAACCGCGTGCTGGCTTCCCATCGTGCGCGGTGGTGGAAATGCCAATGCGTGATAAGCCTGCAACCACCCGCACAGCGACTCTTCCGCTACCGGCCTACGCTGAACTGCACTGCGTATCCAACTACAGCTTCCTGCGCGGCGCCTCGCACCCGGAAGAGCTGGTCGAGCGCGCCTGGATGCTCGGTTACAAGGGTCTGGCGATTACCGATGAATGCTCGCTGGCCGGCGCGGTGCGCGCACACGAGGGACTTAAGCAAGTTATAGAGCACTTTAATTTATCGCCAGAGTCGATTGATTTTAAATTGATTTATGGCGCTGAATTCAAGCTCGATTGCGGCCTGAAACTGGTTTTCCTGGCCTGTAATCGCGCCGGATACGGCAATCTGTCGGCGCTCATCACACTCGGTCGCCGGCGCGCCGGCAAGGGCCACTATCAGCTCAATCGCGGCGATTTCGACCGCCTGCCACCCGCTGCCGTGATGCCCGACTGTCTCGCCTTGTGGTTGCCGCATGACGACGCTGACGAAGACGACGCGCGCTGGTTTGCCGAGCGCTTCGCCAGCCGCGGCTGGTTGGCGGTGGAATTGCACAGCGGCGCGGACGACATCGCCCGACTGGCCCGGCTGCGCGCGCTGGCCGCATCGGCCGGCTTGCCGATGGTCGCCAGCGGAGATGTGCACATGCACCGCCGCGGCCGCCGTGCCCTGCAGGACACGCTCACCGCGCTGCGTCACAAAATCAGCGTGTTCGACGCCGGCCATCGGCTCCATCCCAACGGCGAGCGCCACCTGCGCCACCCGCTGCGACTGGCGCGCCTCTATCCGCCTGAACTGCTCGCCGAAACGCTGCGC
Organism: uncultured Rhodocyclaceae bacterium; assembly: GCA_965364825.1. Lineage (GTDB taxonomy): Bacteria > Pseudomonadota > Gammaproteobacteria > Burkholderiales > Rhodocyclaceae > Nitrogeniibacter. The sequence goes on from CBDTZF010000186.1 coordinate 896, forward strand.
CTGGTCGAACAGTGCAAGTTCTCGCTCGGCGAACTGCGTTATGAATACCCGCAAGAAATCGTGCCGCCGGGCGAAACCGCCATCAGCTATCTGCGCCGCGAGGTCGCCGCCGGCCTGCATCGCCGTTACCCCGCCGGCACGCCGCCGCAAGTGCGCGCCACGGCAGACAAGGAACTGACGCTCATCGCCGAGTTGCGCTACGAGCCCTTCTTTCTCACCGTGTACGACATCGTCTGCTTCGCGCGTGACGAAGGCATTCTGTTCCAGGGGCGCGGCTCGGCCGCCAATTCCGTGGTGTGTTACGCGCTGGGCATCACCGAAGTCGACCCGCAACGCGCTTCGCTGCTGTTTGAGCGCTTCATCTCCAGAGAGCGCGACGAGCCCCCCGATATCGACGTCGACTTCGAGCATGAGCGGCGCGAGATAGTCATCCAGCACATTTACAACAAATACGGCCGCGAGCGCGCTGCGCTGGCCGCCACGGTGATTCGCTATCGCACCCGCGGCGCGCTGCGCGATGTCGGGCGCGCGCTGGGTTTCAGTCCCGAGCAGATCAGCGCGCTCACCGGCTCGCTGGCCTGGTGGGACAAGCGCGATCAGCTGCCGCAGCGCCTGCGTGAAATCGGCCTCGATCCCGACAGCCCGCGCGTCGCCAAATGGCTGGCACTCACCGAGCAGCTGGTCGGCTTTCCGCGCCACCTCTCGCAGCATGTCGGTGGTTTCATCATCTCCGAGGGCCCGCTGGCGCGCCTCGTGCCGGTGGAGAACGCCGCCATGCCGGATCGCTCGGTGATCCAGTGGGACAAGGAAGATCTCGAATCGCTCGGCCTGCTCAAGGTCGACGTGCTCGCGCTGGGCATGCTCTCGGTCATCCGCCGCGCACTCGTGTTGGCCGGCGAACGGCGCGGCGCGCCGATGGCGCTGGCCGACATCCCCGATCGCGACACGCCGACCTACGACGCCTTGTGTGACGCCGATTCGGTGGGCGTGTTCCAGGTCGAATCGCGTGCGCAGATGTCCATGCTGCCGCGCCTCAAACCGCGCCAGTTCTATGATCTCGTGGTGCAGGTGGCGATCGTGCGCCCCGGCCCGATTCAGGGCGACATGGTGCACCCCTACCTCACCCGCCGTAACGACCATGCGCTCGCGGCACGCGAAATGGCCAAACTGCCGGCGGCGGTACGCGCGGTGCTTGAACGCACACTGGGCGTACCGATTTTTCAGGAGCAGGTGATGAAACTGGCCGAAGTGGCCGCCGGTTTCACACCCGGCGAAGCCGACCAGTTGCGCCGCGCGATGGCCTCTTGGCGACGCAAGGGCCACATGCAGGCGTTCAAAGACAAACTGCGTACCGGCATGGCCGAGCGCGGTTACAGCGCCGAGTTTGCCGACGCGCTGTGTCGGCAGATCGAAGGCTTCGGCGAATACGGCTTTCCCGAATCGCATGCCGCCAGCTTCGCCCTGCTCGCCTACGATTCGGCCTGGCTCAAGCGTCACGAGCCCGAAGCCTTTCTGTGTGCACTGCTCAACAGCCAGCCGATGGGCTTTTACCGCCCCGCGCAACTGGTGCAGGACGCGCGCCGGCATGGCGTCGAGGTGCGCCCGGTGGACGTCACGCGCAGCAACTGGGAGAGCATGCTCGAATTCGATACCGCCCCCCGCCCCGCCGTGCGCCTCGGCCTGCGCGAAATCAGCAGCTTCAAGCAGGCCGCCGGCGCACGCATTGAGACGGCCCGCGCACAGGCGCCCTTCACCTCACTCAGCGATCTGGCCACACGTGCCGACCTGCCACGCGCCGAACTCGATCGCCTCGCTGCCGCCAACGCCCTCAAGGCGCTCAGCGGTCATCGCCGCGCCGCCCTGTGGGCGACCAGCGGGCTACACCGTCAGAAGGATCTGTTCGACACCGCGCCGCCCAAAGAGACGCGCGTCGTCCTGCCCGCGCCGAGCGAAGGCGACGCCATCCTCACCGACTACGCCAGCACCGGCTTCAGCCTCGGCCGTCACCCGCTCGCCCTGCTGCGCGAGCAACTCGCCGCGCGGCGCTTCCTCAAGGCCAGCGACCTCGAACATCTGCAGCACCGCGCCCTGGTGCGCGCCGCCGGCATCGTCACCTGCCGCCAGCGCCCCGGCACCGCCAGCGGCGTGGTCTTCGTCACCCTCGAAGACGAAACCGGCATGAGCAACATCGTCATTTACTCGGGTCTGGCCGAACGCCAGCGCACCATCCTGCTCGGCGCCCGTCTGCTCGGCGTGTACGGCCAGCTTCAGCGCGAAGGCAAGGTCGTGCACGTGCTCGCCAAACGGCTGGTGAACCTCAACGACTGGATGAGCACTTTGAGGACGCATAGCCGGGATTTTCATTGAGCGCAGCCCCACGGCACCGCGCAGCGCCCACATGACGGGGCTACTGGCATTGGGCTTGGCGCTTGTGGATGCTGAGCCGTCACCCCGACCCGATCAAGGGATACATGGGCTATCGAAAATGAGAACCGTCAGGATTTATCGCCTCCTCGTCACGTCGTGACGGGTAGTACGCCTTCTTCTCGACAAGCTCATAAAAGAGCGTTTCATGAATGCCAAAAGCGTCAGTTTTCTTCACCCGGCGTTTCCATATTTCGTTGAACGCCGCGTCAATAGTTTCGGTGTCGCCATTCGCATACACTTCATCGATGAAGGCTATGTCGGTACCGGTGGAAAAATAAGAGCGAACTCGTCGTCGGTGGCGGCAAAGATGTCGAAGACACAGTTCTCCGCACCGTCAATGATTTGAATGTACTTCATCGTTAACCGTCGGGTTTGCCATTTCGAGAGCTACGTAGCGTGGGCAACTCTTTGCTCACGCATTATCCGTTCGACTTACCCCGCCCGCGGATCAAACGCATCCCGCACCACATCCGCCAACAAATTCGCGGCGAGCACGAGTACGAACATGAACACGAACGCCGCGGCCAGTGACCACCACACCATCGGATCGCGGGCGAGCTCCATGCGGGCGGCGTTGATGAGGGTGCCGAAGCTGGCCATATTAGGGTCGACGCCGATGCCGACGTAGCTTAGGACGGCTTCGGCGAGCACGAGGCCGGAGAAGTCCATCACCAGCGCGATGAGCACGATGTGCATGAGATTGGGCAGCACGTGGCGCATGAGGATGCGCGGGGTCGGTACGCCGAAGGCACGTGCGGCCTGGACGTATTCGAGTTCGCGCAATTTGAGAGTTTCGCCGCGCAGCAGGCGGCACAGGCCGGTCCAGCTGGTGACGCCGAGGATGATGCACAGCGCGAGCAGACGGGCGTCGGCGCGTTCGGCGGCGGTGGAGAACCATTCGGGGTGGGTTTCGATGAACACCTGCATCATGAGCACCGCAGCGGCGATGAGCAGCACGCCGGGGATGGAGTTGAGCACGGTGTAGAGGTACTGGATGACATCGTCCACCCAGCCGCCGAAATAGCCGGCGGTGATGCCGAAACCGATCGCCAGTGGCAGCGTCACCAGCGTGGTGAGCGTGCCGATCATGAGCGCGGTACGCACGCTCTTGAGGGCGAGGTAGAACACGTCCTGCCCGACCTTGTCGGTGCCGAAGACGTGATAGCCCTGAGCGAGCGAATAGAGCACGCCGGCGATGATGGCGACGAGCGCGAAGCTGATCCACGCTGCGCGCCAGGCTAGTTGCGTTTGCCCGCGCAGCAGCTTTGCCGGACCGCCGACACCCAGACCAATCAGCGCGCCGACGGCCAGCGCGAGGACGAGTCCGCCGCCGGCGCCGATCGCCGCTTTGTTCAAGACATCGGCGATGTGCTCGCGCGCGGGATCGTCCAGCGTTTTGCCTGCATATTCGAGGCGCGGGTAATCGCGTGCCGGGGTGCCGTCGGGCCCCTCGACGGTTTCCTTGGTATAGGCATGTGTCGCCAGCGGTGCGGAATACGTGCGTTCCACCTCACTGCGCTGCCGTGTCATGAGCAGGTCGAGCACACTGGTGACTTCAATCGCGTAGACCGCTTCCGCGCTATTCGCGGCATTCGCCGCGGGCGGCAACGCGGCGCGAAAATGCAGGCTGTCGAGCACACCGACGATGAGGAAACACAGCAGCACGACAATCGCGGCCATGCCCGTGGCGCGCTCGGTGACGCGGCGCCAGGAGGCGCGCAACGGGGGACTTTTCGCGGCGTAAGTGGCACCGATGGTGAGCGCGATGAGCAGCGCGAAAAACAACGCGTCGGTCCACAGTAGAACGGGCGAAAAACCCTGGTCGATCATTCGAACCGCACTCGGGGATCAACCAGTGTGTAAGACAGGTCGGTGAGCATCAACCCGACGATGTAGAGCACCGAGCCGATGAACACCATCGCGCGCACGACGGCGAAGTCCTGCGACTGGATCGCGTCGATGGTGTAACTGCCCAGCCCCGGAATGCCGAAGAAGGATTCGATGATGAGGCTGCCCATGAAGAGCAGCGGGATGACCACG
>CBDTZF010000187.1:0-5358 GCA_965364825.1 uncultured Rhodocyclaceae bacterium
CATCGCCGCGCGCCGCTTACCGCCGGCGGTTGTCCCGCTGCACGGCCGACTCGATCAATCGCACCAGCTCGAGCGCCGGCGCTTCGATCTGCTCGATGGGTACGGCGGCGAAACCGAGATTCATGCCGTCAATCCGGTTGTCCGGGTCGATCGAGTACAAGGACAGCGGCCGGACGACGACCCCGTTGCGCAGTGCATCGACGCTGAGCGCGACGTCGTCGAGTGGCTGCTTGAAGCGCACCGGCAGGTGCAGGCCGGCCGATCCGCCAAAGGGCGTGGCGAGTTCGCCCAGATGGCTTGTGATGACCTCGCGCAGGCGGTCGCGGCGTTCCTCGTACACGCTGCGCATGCGGCGGATGTGGGCCGTGAAGTGGCCGGCGTCGATGAATTCGGCGAGCGCCGCCTGTTCGAGCAGGCGCCCTTCACGGTACAGCTCGGCATTGCCGGTCGTGAAGGCGTCGACCAGATCTTCGGGCACCACCAGATAGGCCAGCCGCAGCCCGGGATACATCACCTTGCTGAAGGTGCCGACGTAGATCACTCGCTGCGCCGTCGACAGGCCGAACAGCGAGGCCACCGGATGATGGTGATAGCGGATCTCGTTGTCGTAGTCGTCCTCGATGACCCAGATGTGCTGCTTTTCGGCGAATTCTAGAATCTTCAGTCGCCGCTCGAGCGACAGCACCGCGCCGGTGGGGTACTGCGAGGAGGGCGAGACGAAAATCATGCGCGGTGGTTCGCGCCAGTCATCGTCGCGCGGCGCGATGCCGTCGGCGTCGACCGGGATCGGCTTGATCGCCAGATCGGCGGCACCCAGCACGCTGCGCGCGCCCCAGTAACCCGGGTCTTCCATCCATACCGTATCGCCGGCGTCGCCGAGCATGCGTGCGCACAGGTCGAGCGCCTGATGCGAGCCGTTGAGAATCAGGATTTGCTGCGGCGAGCACGCCATCATCCGTGTGACCCGCAGGTAGTCGGCAAGCACCGTCTTGAGCGGGCCGTAGCCACCGTAACCATACTGCGCGAGGTGACGCTGCTCGAGGCGCATCTGCTTCGCCACCAGCCGGCGCCAGGTCGCGAAGGGGAATTGCGTTACGTCGGGAAAGCCGGGCATGAAGGCGCCGGCCTGCACGCGGCTCGACAAGGCCTGCGCGGTAATACGATTGCCGCGGCGCGACAGGCCCTCCAGCCGCATGCCGATCATGCGCTGCGGCCGCACCGGGACGGCGGTGTTGCCGATGGCTTCGGAAACGAAGGTGCCCGAACCAGGCGCGCTTTCGAGGTAGCCCTCGACGATCAACTGGTCATAGGCGCGCACCACGGTGTTACGGCCGATGCCCAGTTCAGCCGCCAGCTGGCGGCTCGCCGGCAGCGCCGTACCCGCGCTCAGGCGGCGCTCGAGAATCGATTGGCGGATGCTCAGATAGAGCCGTGTGCGCTGGCCGGAGGCGGCCGCGTGGCTGGCAAACGCCTGCGCGATGAGTTCGCAGCTAAGTCGGCTGTCCATTGCATTGCAACATAAATTGGACCCATAAAGATAAACGAAATTGGTTCAACCATGAGCCGATTTTATGGCCTACGATACACTGGATAGGCCCGCAAACGAGACAACCGTCAACGGCCTTTCGATCACGGGAGAGACGCAGATGAGCGAGCACGACGCAAGCCCGGCGGCCGCAGAAGCTCACGTCAGCTTTCGTCACGTGCAGAAGTCGTACGATGGTGAAACGCTGATCGTCAGCGATCTCAATCTCGACATCCGGCACGGCGAATTTCTCACCTTGCTCGGCCCCTCGGGTTCTGGCAAGACGACCTGCCTGATGATGCTGGCGGGCTTCGAAACGCCCACCGCCGGCGAGATTCGCCTCGGCGACGCGGTCATCAACCGGCTGCCGCCGCACAAGCGCAACATCGGCATGGTGTTCCAGAACTACGCGTTGTTTCCGCACATGACGGTGCTCGACAACCTGCGCTTTCCGCTCAAGGTGCGCAAGCTGTCGGCCAGCGATGTCGATGCCAAGGCGCGCCGCGCGCTCGACATGGTTCAACTCGGTGATTTCGGTGGCCGCTATCCGCAGCAGCTCTCGGGCGGCCAGCAGCAACGCATTGCGCTGGCGCGCGCGCTGGTGTTCGAACCGCAACTGGTGCTCATGGATGAACCGCTCGGTGCGCTCGACAAGAACCTGCGCGAGCAGATGCAGCTCGAGATCAAGCACATCCAGCAGGATCTTGGCGTGACCGTGGTGTTCGTGACCCACGACCAGAGCGAGGCGCTCACCATGTCGGACCGAATCGCGGTGTTCGACAAGGGCGTGATCCAGCAGCTCGATGCCGCCGAGCAGCTCTACGAACGGCCCGAAAATTCCTTCGTCGCCAACTTCATCGGCGAGAACAACGCACTCGGTGGCACCGTCACCGCGCTCGATGGCGACCAGTGCGATGTGCAGCTCGACTGCGGCACGGTCATCCGCGCCAGCGCCGGCAAGGTGGTGGTGGGCGAGCGCACGCTGTTGTCGGTGCGCCCCGAGCGTGTGGTGCTCAATGGTGCGGCCGCCAATTGCGGCAACTGTCTCGACGCCAAGGTCGAAGAACTGATTTACCTGGGCGACCAGCTGCGCATCCGCGTCGCCCTGTGCGGCAATCCCAATTTCACCATCAAGACTCCGATCGCGCATGTCGACCAGATGATGCGACGCGGGGACTCGATTCGCGTCGGCCTCGACCCGGCGCATATTCGTGCGCTGGACCCGATGCCGGCCGCGTGAAACGAAGCAGCACAACACCACAAAAATATCAGGAGACTCGACATGAATTTCACCACAACACTGCGCCACGGCGCCGTTGCCGCCATCGCCATTGCGTTTGCCGGCAGTGCCGCGGCCGACATCGTCGTCATTTCGTTTGGCGGCGCGAACCAGAAAGCGCAGCAAAAAGCGTACTACGCGCCTTTCGATGCCAGCGGCGAGGGCAAGGTCACGCCGGGCGAGTACAACGGCGAGCAAGCCAAGATCAAGGCGATGGTCGAAGCCGGCAACGTGACCTGGGATGTGGTCGAAGTGGAATCGCCCGAACTGCTGCGTGGCTGTGAAGAAGGGCTTTACGAGCAACTCGATTACAGCAAGATCGGCGACAAGTCAGAGTTCCTCGAAAAGGCGGTGTCGAATTGCGGCATCGGCGTCTTCGTGTGGTCCACTGCACTGGCCTACAACGCCGACAAACTCGAGACGGCGCCGACCTCCTGGGCCGATTTCTGGGACGTAGAGAAATTCCCCGGCATGCGCGGCCTGCGCAAGGGCGCCAAGTTCACGCTCGAATTCGCGTTGCTCGCCGACGGCGTCGCGCCGGACGAGGTTTATAAGGTGCTCGGCACCAAGGAGGGCGTCGAGCAGGCTTTCGCCAAACTCGATCAGATCAAGGACCACATCCAGTGGTGGGAAGCCGGCGCCCAGCCGCCGCAACTGCTCGCTTCCGGCGACGTGGTCATGAGTTCGGTCTATAACGGCCGCATCGATGCCGCGCAGAAGGAAGGCAAGAACCTCAAGATCGTGTGGAACGGGAGCATCTACGATGTGGATTCGTGGGCGATTCCGACCGGCACGCCGAACCGTGACGAGGCCTACCGCTTCATCCGCTTTGCCAGTCAGCCCGAGCCGCAGCGCGTTTTTGCGGCCGAGATTCCCTACGGCCCGACCAATGTGAACGCCGTCAGCGGCATCGATCCGGCGATCGCGGCCGGCCTGCCGACCGCGCCCGACAACCTCAAGGGCGCACTGGCCAGCAACACCGAATTCTGGGTCGAGCATGGCGAGGACCTGGAGCAGCGTTTCAACGCCTGGGCCGCGCGCTAGGAAGGCGTGACGATGGGGGGCAAAGAAACGGACGCTGGCATGACACGCCGTAGGGCGGGTTTCAACCCGCCGTTTCCCGCCGTCAAATCACGCGGCCGAATGAATCCGGCCGTGCGGCGCGCGGCTGGAACCCTGTTGCGTAGGTTGGGCAGACGAAGGAAGCCCAACACCTCGGTGGTCGCAAAATGTTGGGCTTCGCTGCGCTCTGCCCAACCTACGACGCTGTAGCGGCCGGACAAGGTCATGTCATCCGTCACCGACGCCCCCGATTTGCCGCCCCCCGAAGCGACGGCGCGGCCGCTCAAGCAGCGCTTGCGCAAGGCCGAGCGGCGCAAGAAGCTGCTGTTCGGCGCCTTGATCCTGCCGCTGGCCGTCTTCGTGCTGGTGGTCTTCGTGTGGCCGATCGGCTCGCTGATGATGCGCAGCGTCGACAACCCGGAAGTGCATGACAATCTGCCGCGCACGCTGGCCGCGCTCAAGCAGTGGGACCGTAAAGGCGTGCCCGGCGAGGCGGCGTATATCGCGCTCGCCGAGGAACTCGAAGCGGCCAAGGGCAGCCCGTCGATCGCGGCAATTGCCAAACGCCTCAACCGCGAGCGCACCGGCTATCGCAGCCTGATCATGAAGACCGCGCGCAAGCTGCCGCTCGAGGCGGGCGTGCCGGCCAGTACCGGGCTGGTCGACATCGACCCGCGCTGGGGCAAGACGGTGGTGTGGGAGTCGATTCGCCGCGCTGGAGTACCGGTGACCGGTTTCTATCTGCTGGCGGCGGTCGATCGCACAGTCAATGCCGACGGCGATATCGTCGCCCTGCCGCCCGAGGAGGCGCTGTATCTCGATGTACTCGGCCGCACCTTCTGGATGAGCCTGCTGGTCACCGGCTTCTGTCTGCTGCTGGGCTTTCCGGTCGCCTATCTGATGGCGAATCTGCCGGCCAAACACAGCAACCGCTTGATGATTTTCGTGCTACTGCCCTTCTGGACCTCGGTGCTGGTGCGCGTCGCGGCGTGGATCGTGCTGCTGCAGAACGAAGGCCTCATCAACAAGGCGCTGATGGGTCTCGGGCTCACCGACGCGCCGCAGCAGCTGCTGTTCAATCGCATCGGCGTGTATGTGGCGATGGTGCACATCCTGCTGCCCTTCATGGTGCTGCCGCTGTATTCGGTCATGAAGGGCATCTCGCCGGTATATATGCGCGCCGCCATCTCGCTGGGCTGTCCGCCGTTCCGAAGTTTCTGGAAAATCTACTTCCCGCAGACGCTGCCCGGCGTTGGCGCCGGCTCGCTGCTGGTGTTCATCATGAGCATGGGCTACTACATCACGCCCGCGCTACTGGGCGGCCCGCAGGAGCAGATGCTGAGCTACTTCATCGCCTTCTACACCAACCAGACCATCAACTGGGGCATGGCCGCTGCCTTGTCGGCAGTGTTGCTGGCGGCCACGCTGCTGCTCTATCTTGTGTATTCGCGCTATCTCGGCCCGACGCGCGCCAATGCGTCGCAGGCGCGCT
>CBDTZF010000188.1:0-5352 GCA_965364825.1 uncultured Rhodocyclaceae bacterium
GACGCCGGCGCGAAGCTCGTGCAGGTCTATAGCGGGCTCATTTATCGTGGGCCCGCGCTGGTGCGTGAATGTGTTGAGGCGACTGCGGCGGCGTGATCGCGCAGATGCAAGGTCACGGGGGCGTGCATTCATATACCTATAACTGCGCGAGGGTTGAGCCGCTTGGAACGGCGGGCGATAATCGCACGGTTGAATTGGGCGATTCCGATATTTGATGCTGGCGCCGATCGAGATGAATGAGATGTTGACGCGACCCTCCGTAGGGTGGGTTTCCACCCGTCGCTCCCCGGCTGCGAAACTACGTGGCCGGATGAATCCGGCCCTACGGATGGGCTGGTGTTTGTGTGGATCGGAGACGTCTGGCGATTGGGCAATATCGGGATGTTGGACTTCCTTCGTCTGCCCAATCTACGTGGCAAACGTCGGGTGCAATAATCGAAGGGCGTTGCACCATTCAACCGTTGAGCGGTGCAAGACGCCTTCGCCTATTGACACTGACACCCTACGGAGCTGCGCCCGGCCTCGTCCTTCCAGCCGGGCAGGCTTCGGCGAGACGCGATTGCAATGAGGGCTTACATTTCGCATGAGTAGCTACCTCTTCGTCATTCTCGGTTCCGTGCTCGTCAATAACGTGGTGCTGGTGCGCATTCTCGGCCTGTGCCCGTTCATGGGCGTGTCGAAAAAACTCGAGACGGCCATCGGCATGGGCGCGGCGACTACTTTCGTGCTCACCATGGGCAGCGGCACCAGCTACCTGATCGACCACTATCTTTTGATCCCCAACGATCTGGTTTATCTGCGCACGCTGTCGTTCATCGTCGTCATCGCCGCCATCGTGCAGCTCACCGAACTGGTGGTGCAGAAAACCAGCCCGCTGCTGCATCAGGTGCTGGGCATCTATCTGCCGCTGATCACCACCAACTGCGCCGTGCTCGGCGTGCCCTTGCTCAATGTGGGTCTGCGTCACAATTTGCTCGAATCATTGCTTTTCGGTTTCGGCAGTTCGGTCGGCTTCACCATGGCGCTGGTGCTGTTTGCAGGGCTACGAGAACGCCTCGACGGGGCCGACGTGCCGGCGCCGTTTCGCGGCACGGCGATTGCGATGATCACCGCCGGGCTGATGAGCCTCGCGTTCATGGGCTTCGCCGGACTGGACCGTTTTCAGTGACCCGACTCGCTGCCGATCTTCCTGCCGTTGATTGTTTCCCCGGGGCGTTGTCATGCTGACCGCCATCCTCGTCATGGCCGGAATCGCCATCGTGCTCGGTGGTCTGTTGGGCTACGCCGCGATCCGTTTCAAGGTGAAGGGTGATCCGCTGGTCGACAAGATCGACAGCATCCTGCCGCAAACGCAATGCGGCCAGTGCGGCTATCCCGGTTGCCGACCCTATGCAACGGCGATCGCCAATGGCGAAGCCGACATCAACCAATGTCCGCCCGGTGGCGAAGAAGGCATTCGCAATCTGGCCGATCTGCTAGGCCGCGAGATCAAGCCGCTGGATGAAGAGCACGGCGTCGAAAAGCCCAAGGCGGTCGCCGTGATCGACGAGCAAACCTGCATCGGCTGCACGCTGTGCATTCAGGCCTGCCCGGTCGATGCCATCGTCGGCGCGGCCAAGCAGATGCACACCGTGGTCGAAAAAGAGTGCACCGGCTGCGAGTTGTGCGTGGCGCCCTGCCCGGTCGATTGCATCACCATGGAGCCGTTGCCGGAAACCGTGAAAAGCTGGAAGTGGAAGTATCCGGTCATCCGCATCAAGGACGCGGCGTGATCGCCGGTTTGTTCAAATTCAAGGGCGGCGTCAAACCCGACGCCCACAAAGACGTTTCGGCCAATACACCGATCCGGCCGGCCCCCATGCTGTCACGGCTTTACGTGCCGCTGCGCCAGAGCACGCGTGCCACGGCGCGGTGTATCGTCTCGCCCGGCCAGCGCGTGCTCAAGGGCGAGCGCATTGCCATTCCCGACGAGTTGCTCGGCACCGCCGTGCATGCGCCCACCTCCGGCACCGTTGTCGGCATCGAGTTGCGCGTCATGGCGCACCCGTCGGGGCTTAAGACACGCTGCGTGATCATCGAGCCGGACGGGCGTGACGAATGGACCGAACGCGCACCGCTTGGCGCGGGCGCGACGCGCGAAGCAACGCTCGAATGGCTACGCGACCACGGTATCGTCGGCCTCGGCGGCGCCACCTTCCCCAGCCACATCAAGGCCGGCAAGGACCAGGGCATTACGACGCTGGTTATCAACGGCGCCGAGTGCGAACCGTGGATCACTTGTGACGATCGTGTGATGCGCGAGCGTGCCGACGGCGTCCTTGCCGGCGCGCAGATACTGTGCACCCTGATCGGCGCGACGCGCATCCTCGTCGGCGTCGAAGACAACAAACCCGAGGCGATCGACGCGCTGCGCGACGCCGCATCCGAAGCCCACGGCGCCGCCATCACCATCACGCCGGTGGCGTCGCTCTACCCGGCGGGCGGCGAAAAACAGCTCATCCGTGTGCTCACTGGTATCGAAATCCCTCACGGCAAGCTCGGCGGCGATTTCGGCGTGCAGTGCTTCAACGTCGGCACCGCCTACGCCGCCCATCGCGCCATCGCGCATGGCGAGCCGTTGATTTCACGCGTCGTCACGGTCACCGGCAATGTGGCGCAGCCGGGCAACTACGACACCCTGATCGGCACACCGATCGACTTTCTGCTGCAGCATGGTCAGCCGAAAGCCGACACCGATCGCGTGCTCATGGGCGGGCCGATGATGGGCTTCGAGGTGCCGCAACGCGATGCGCCGGTGGTCAAGGCCACCAACTGCATCATCGCCTGCTCGCCCAGCCTGTTCCCCGCGCCGCCGCCGGAGATGAACTGCATCCGTTGCGGCGCCTGCGCGGAGGTCTGCCCGGCCGAGCTGCAACCGTTTGAGCTTTACTGGTTCTCGCGCGCGAAGAATTTCGGCAAGGCGCAGGAATACCACCTCTTCGACTGTATCGAGTGCGGCTGCTGCGCCTACGTGTGCCCCTCGCACATCCGCCTGGTCGACTACTACCGTTTCGCCAAGAGCGAAATCTGGACACGCGAGCGCGAGAAGAAAGCCGCCGATGCGGCGCGCGATCGCTTCGAGTACCGCAACGAACGCCAAGAGCGCGAGAAGCGCGAGAAGGCAGAACGCCTCTCCGCCAAGGCCGCAGCCACCAAGGCCAGGCTCGCCGCCAAAGACGCTGACGCGCCCGCCGATGGAAAGGAGGCTGCGGCCGCACCGCCCGCCGACGACAAGCGCGCGCTGATCGCCGCCGCGCTGGAACGCGCCAAGCAACAGAAGACTGAAGTCGCGGCCAAGAACGTGGACACGCTCAAACCGGCCCAGGCGGCGCAGGTCGAAGAGGCCGAGCGCCGCCGCAAAAACGTGCAGCCTGCCGCCGTGGCTGATACGACCGCTGAGACCGCCGACGCTGCCGACGAGCCGGAAACACCCTGATGCTCACCTCCCCCTTCGTGCGGCAACCGGTCAGCGTGCAGCAGGTGATGTTCACCGTGCTCGTCGCCTTGCTGCCCGCCATCGCGCTCTATGTGTGGCAATTCGGCCCCGGCATCGTGGTGAACCTCGCCATCGCCTCGGCCAGCGCGATCGCGGGTGAGGCCTTCGTGCTGTGGCTGCGCAAGAAGCCGGTCACGCTGTATGTCACCGATCTGTCCGCGGTCGTCACCGCGTGGCTCATCGCTCTCGCCTTCCCCCCGACCATTGCGGCGTGGGTGCTGGTGCTGGCCGCCGTAGTCGCGATCGTGCTGGTCAAGCATCTTTACGGCGGGCTGGGCCAGAATCCGTTCAATCCGGCCATGGCCGCTTATTGCCTGATGATCGTGGCCTATCCGTCGGCGATGTCGCAGTGGCCGGATCCCGGCTGGACTGATCTCGGCACGCATCTGCAACTGATCACCGGCGGCGGCCTCGATGCGGTCAGCGGTGCAACGCCGCTGGACACCATGCGCACCGGTCTGCATGCCGACGCGTCGGTATCGACAATCCTGCAGAACGACGCCTTTGGCCTGCTTGGCGGACGCGGCTGGGAATGGATCGCGCTCGGTTACCTGGTCGGCGGCGCCTTCCTGCTGTGGCGACGCGTCATCACCTGGCATTTGCCCACCGCCTTCCTCGTCGGTCTGGTGGTCGTTTCGGGCGTTTTCTGGATGGCCGATTCCGCGCGCTTTGCCTCGCCGCTGTTCCATCTGGCCAGCGGGGGCACGATGCTCGCCGCCTTCTTCATCGTCACCGATCCGGTGTCGGGCGCGACCACGCCGCGCGGCAAACTCATCTTCGCCGCCAGCATTGCGCTCATTACCTACCTCATCCGCGCCTTCGGCGCCTATCCTGACGGCATCGCCTTCGCGGTGCTGCTGATGAACGTGTGCGTGCCCTTGATCGACATGAAAACGCAGCCGCCGATATTCGGCCACAAGAAAGACATCGGGAAGACGAGTCCGTGACCACCGAATACACCGCCACGCGCACCTCGATCCGCACCGCCGCCATCCTGACCCTGTTCGCGATCGCGTTCACTGCGGCGATGGCGCTCACCTATCGCTTCACCAAGCCGGACATCGAGGCCGCCGTCGCCGAGGTCAAGCGCAAGCTGATCGCCGAAGTACTGCCACCCGCGAGCTATGACAACGCCTTGCTCGACGACGTGGTGATCCTGCACTCCACGCCGGAACTCGGGCTGGACGAAGGTGTGGTTTATCGGGCGCGTAAATCGGGCGTGCCGGTGGCGCTGATTGTCGAGGCGCGCGCCCCCGACGGCTATGGCGGCGCCATCGATCTGATCGTCGCGGTGCGCGCCGACGGCAGCATATCGGGCGTGCGCACTACCCAGCACAAGGAAACGCCGGGGCTGGGCGACTATGTCGATCGCCGCAAGGATCCGAGCAAAACTGCGCCGTGGATCGACCAGTTCGCCGGCGCCTCGCTGGCTGACAAACCGCTGGCGCAATGGCAGGTACGCAAGGACGGCGGCAGCTTCGACGCGCGTAGCGGCGCCACCATCAGTGCGCGCGCCGTCATCGGCGCGGTGGCGCGGGCGCTTGCCTGGACCAACGCCAACCAGAACCGCCTGTTCGACGCCAAGGCCGGCGAGTCGCTCGCGGCCATTTCAGGAGCCGTAACACAATGACCGCATTCAAGCGCGACACCTGGATCAACGGCCTGTGGAAGCAGAACCCCGGCCTGGTGCAACTGCTCGGCCTGTGCCCCATCCTTGCCGTCAGCACCACCATGGTCAATGCCGTCAGCCTCGGCGCGGCAACCATCGTGGTGATGGCGCTGGCCAATCTCGGCGTCGCCACGCTGCGCAACTTCAT
>CBDTZF010000189.1:0-5322 GCA_965364825.1 uncultured Rhodocyclaceae bacterium
TTTTTCTCGAATACGCAATTGGTGACACGCCGTCTGGCGGCGGAGATGTCGATGTCGGGTGTGCGCGATACGCTGACGTTCTCCTTGTACCGCACGGAGAGCAGCCGTTTCGCGCCGGATGTGAAGCCCATCGCGGGCGACCAGTTTTCGAGCTTTGATCGAATTCGCGATATTGGGGGTGGGGTGTCGCTAAACCGAAAAATTTCAGAGACACAGTCCGCCACCGTCGCGCTCACCCACAATCGCGCCAGCGGCGAGGGCACCGTGGATCAAGATAACCGAAGAACGACGATCTCCGTTGGTGTTGATCGTGCGCTGGGGCCTAAGTCAAGCGGTAGCCTCATTTATCGGCATCAGACGAGTAGTGGCACTTCCGATTTCACGGAAAACTCGGTTGCCGCTTCATTCAGCATGATGTTCTGACGATGTACGAAAGCTATTTCAAACTCAGCGGAAAACCGTTTCAGCTCAATCCCGATCCCGCATTCTTCTTTGGGAGTCGTGGCCACCGACGAGCGATGGCTTATCTTGAATACGGCCTCCACCAGAATGAGGGTTTCATCGTCATTACCGGGGAGATCGGTGCAGGAAAGACGACGCTCGTACGCAGTTTGCTGCAGAAACTTGATTCGTCCAAAGTGGTCGCGGCTCAACTGGTCAGCACCCAGATTGACGCCGAAGACATTTTGCGGTTGGTCGCTGCGGCTTTTGGTATTCCAAGCAAGAATCTCGACAAGGCGGACCTTTTGCTCGCGTTGGAGACCTTTCTCGTTACCGTGACTGCATCGGGAAAGCGGGCTTTGCTGGTCGTCGATGAAGCGCAGAATCTCACGTCGGGTGCAGTCGAAGAGCTGCGTATGTTGTCAAATTTTCAGCTTGAGGACCACGCACTATTGCAGAGTTTCCTCATTGGCCAGCCTGAATTCAGGGACATGATGCAAGGCGCAGGCATGCAACAGTTGCGTCAACGGGTCATTGCCTCCTATCACCTTGGACCACTCGACGTGGAGGAAACAAAGGCCTATATAGAACATCGCCTCGGGCACGTCGGTTGGCGGCCGGATTCACCAAGTTTCTCAGCAGATGCGTTTGAAGCAATATTTCGTGCCACAGGTGGTATTCCTCGTCGGATTAATACACTGTGCGATCGACTTCTGCTCGCTGGATTTCTCGCGGAACAGTTGGCGCTTACGGAGTCCGAAGTGGGTGACGTTGTGAGCGAGATGAAGGATGAGCAACGTAGCGGCCGAAGCGTAAATTCTGCGCGCTTGGTCACGCCGCTGCGCCTTGACCATGCGGTTGTGCGGGGCGACCGTCTGACGGAAGTGCCGAGTATTGCTGCTAGCCCGGCAATTGCTGAGCAGTTTGCACAACTGTCCGCCAGCTTTGATGCGAATCGCGTAGAGGAACGCTTGTCTCAGCTTGAGCAAACGTTATCGACGGTATTGTTCCTCATGAATCAGATGGTCGATACTTCGGCGGATAATGAGGAAGAGGAGGCGGTCAAGTGACCACGCTTGGCAATGGGCCGGCACCCGTTATTTGCATTGTAGGTGCGCGACCAAATTACATGAAAATGGCGCCGATTCTCAGGGCTTTCGCCAATTGCACCCCTCCTATCCCGACATTGCTGGTGCATACGGGGCAGCATTACGACACCGCAATGAACGACAGGCTCTTTTCAGATCTTGATCTGCCGCGCCCAGACGTCAACCTCGGCGTCGGCTCGGGGTCTCACGCTGTGCAAACTGCCGAGGTGATGAAGCGGTTCGAGCCAGTGATCGACTCCTACGGTGCTCAGGCCGTGCTCGTCGTCGGCGATGTCAACTCGACCTTGGCGTGCGCACTTGTCGCTACCAAGCGGCATGTGCCTGTCATTCATGTCGAGGCGGGGCTGCGAAGTAAAGATCGACTCATGCCCGAGGAGATCAACCGGGTATTGACCGACCAGATCTCTGACGTGTTGTACACGACAGAGCGTTCGGCACACGAAAATCTCGCACGCGAAGGTGTCGATCCCGAGCGTGCTGTGTTTGTCGGCAACGTGATGATCGACAGCCTGGTCGCCAACCGTTCCAAAGCTGTGCCAGCTGAAGCACTGTTGGCAGACGCCGGACTAGATGCGTCACGAATCGCAAACGGCTACGGTGTCGTTACGCTGCATCGCCCGTCCAACGTGGACAATCCCATCGTGCTGCGGCGGCTGATCAATACATTGCATCGGGTTTCTCAGCGATTACCGCTCGTGTTTGCGCTCCATCCGCGAACCCGAAAGAATATCGAAGCCCATGGTCTTTCAGGACTGCTGGATTCGTCGGGCTTTCTCATTCTTCCGCCGCAGGGCTACCTTGAAATGCTGGGTCTGATGTCAGGGGCCACGCTCGTGCTGACGGATTCAGGTGGAATGCAGGAAGAAACGACGGCGCTCGGCGTACCTTGTCTGACGATGCGTGAAAATACGGAACGTCCGATCACTGTTGAGCAAGGAACCAACACGATGGTAGGCGGAGACGCAGACGCAATTCTCAACGGCGTCGAGGCTATTCTTTCAGGTCAAGGCAAAGGCGGCCGCATTCCTGAATTCTGGGACGGCCACGCGGCCGAACGTATCGCCACGCATCTTTCAGGGTGGTTGGCCGCCCGCGTGTCTTACAAGGCGCCCACGGAGGCGATATGAGCATCGTCAATGCGTTGACGATCGATGTCGAGGATTATTTTCAGGTCTCGGCGCTGGCGCCTCACTTTCCTCGTCGTGAATGGGAAGCAGTTCCTTGCCGGGTCGAACGTAACATCGATGTGATCCTTTCCATGCTTCATGAGTATGGCGCCAAAGGCACGTTTTTTACCCTGGGGTGGATCGCCGAACGGTATCCACATCTGGTTCGCCAAATCGCGTCGGCGGGGCACGAGGTTGCCAGCCACGGATATGCGCACCAGCGCGCCACTGACCAGACACCGGAAGCGTTTCTAGCCGATATCCGGCTGGCGAAGAACGTTCTCGAAGACGTAACCGGTTCCGCTGTGTTGGGCTACCGTGCGCCAAGCTTTTCGATCGGCGAGAGCAACGCTTGGGCGCACGACTGCATTGCCGAAGCGGGCTATGAGTACAGTTCGAGTGTTTATCCCGTCAGGCACGATCACTATGGCATGCCAGACGCTCCGCGTTTCCCGTATCGCCTGGAAAGCGGGTTGCTTGAAATGCCGATTACGACAGTGCGCTTCTTTGGCCGCAATCTCCCGGCAGGCGGCGGGGGCTATTTCCGGCTTTTGCCCTATGTTGCCTCACGCTGGTTGGTCCGGAAGGTGAATGTCGATGATCGGCGTCCCGCGATGTTTTATTTTCACCCTTGGGAAATCGATCCAGAGCAGCCGCGCGTGAAAGGCACCACAGCAAAAACGCGCTTTCGGCATTACATTAACCTCTCGCGCACTGAAGCGCGCCTGCGACGCCTGATGAGAGATTTCTCGTGGGGCCGCATGGACGAGGTATTTCTCCCCACGGCTTGAATTCCCGATCGACAAAGGTTCTGCCATGCTGCAATCGAACCTGACCGTGCAACGCCTCTCAGCAGATGCGCATGCGCGGTGGGATGAATTTGTCTTTTCATGCCCTGAAGCCACATTTTTCCACCGCGCCGCCTGGCAGAGCGTGATGGAAAATATTTTTGGGCATCGCACGCATTTCCTGTATGCACATCGCAATGGCCGAATCGTCGCGGTGCTCCCGTTGGCGGAAGTCAAGAGCCGCTTGTTCGGCCATTCGCTGTCTTCGCTCCCATTTTGTGCCTATGGTGGTGTTGTTGGGGAAACCGAAGCCGCTGCAGCGCTTGAGGCCGAGGCCGAGCGTATTGCGATGCGTGCTGGCGTCCAGCATTTGGAGTATCGCAATCTGCAACCGCGCCATGCCACATGGCCGAGGCAGGATCTGTACGTGACTTTCCGTAAGGCGATCGACGCAGACAGTGACGCTAACATGCTCGCAATTCCGCGAAAGCAACGCGCCATGGTGCGCAAGGGAATCAAGAACAATCTGTCGAGTCAGTTTGACGGAGATACCAAGCGCTTTTTTGCGCTGTATTCGCGCAACGTTTTGCGACATGGTACGCCGACGCTTCCGAGGAAATATTTCAACGCGTTGTTGGACGTTTTTGGGAGCGATTGCGACGTGCTGACAGTAACCGACCCGTCGGGTAAGGCGCTTTCGAGTGTTCTCAGCTTTTATTTTCGGGACGAAGTACTGCCGTATTATGCGGGCGACGACCTTGCTGCCCGCGGCTCGGCCGCAAACGACTTCAAGTATTGGGAACTCATGCGGCGTGCCGCCGAGCGTGGTTATCGCTTGTTTGACTACGGGCGTAGCAAGGTGGGTACTGGACCTTACAGCTTCAAGAAAAACTGGGGCTTCGAGCCGCAACCGTTGTCCTACGAATATCGATTGTACAAGCGGGACAGCGTGCCGCAGAACAATCCAATGAACCCAAAGTACCGGGCTTTTATTGCGATGTGGCGACATTTGCCAATTGGTGTTGCCAATACGATTGGTCCTTATATTGTGCGAAATCTGGGATGAGTGTGACGAATCTGAATCCTGGCGCAATGCAAGCATCCAGCGCTGAGAGATCGATGCCTGTTGTTGGCGTGCTTGTTGCGTTGCTGTTGATCTGGGGCGTGTCTTTCCGCGATTCGCTCAGCACCATGATGTCCATCTGGTCTCATTCTGAAACCTTCACGCATGGCTTCGTCGTACTGCCGATTTCGATCTACCTTCTGTGGACGTCGCGTCAGACCTTCCGCGCGCGGCCAGTTTGCGTTGCCTGGGGCATGCTGCCTGCGTTATTGCTGGCAGTTGCGATGTGGATGATTGGCCGGCAGACAAGCGTCGCCGCGCTCGAGCACGTCTCCGTTGTATTGGTATTGATTTTCGCGATCTGGTTTTCGCTCGGGCATGACACGTTCAAGACAGTGGCGTTTCCGTCATTTTTTCTGTTGTTCATGGCGCCTTTTGGTGATTTTCTCGTGCCCTCGCTCATGCACTACACGGCCGAATTTACCGTGAGCGCGTTGCGTGCTTCGGGCGTGCCTGTGTATCAAGAAGGCCTGCATTTCGTAGTTCCGAATGGACGCTGGTCCGTGGTGGAAGCATGCAGTGGCATTCGCTATCTCATCGCTTCGTTCATGGTCGGAACGCTCTATGCGTATCTGAACTACCGCAGTCTCAGAAAACGACTCGTTTTTGCGCTGGTTGCGCTTGTCGTCCCCATCGTCGCGAACTGGTTTCGAGCCTACATGATCGTGATGTTGGGCTATCTTACTGACAACACC
>CBDTZF010000190.1:0-5312 GCA_965364825.1 uncultured Rhodocyclaceae bacterium
ATGCCGACCAGAAGGCGGTGTTCGATGACGAGTTCCGTTTCGGGCGTCACCATCGTCGCGGCGGCTGGCATGAGTAAGGCGGGCGGGGTGCGCATGCGTGCTTTTCCGCTCTTGCTGATCGTAATCGGCACGCTTTTTCTGCTCGCCAACCTGGGGGTGTTGCCGGCGGCAGCGGTGCGCGAGATGTTCTCCACCTGGTGGCCGCTGATTCCGATCGGCGTGGGCATCGTGGCGCTGTCTGGCCGTCATGGTAGCTGCCACATGGGGCGGATGCGGAAGGAGGACCGCATCGCGTGACGGGCGCAGGGTCCGAAGCGCCCCGTGCGTCGATGCGCGGGGCGCTTCGCGCTTGCGGCACAATGGAAGCCGAATCCACTCATCCCTGATCGACAGGAGACCGGCATGTACGCGCTGTACTTCGGCAACATGAACTATTCGTCATGGTCGCTGCGCCCCTGGCTGCTGCTGCGCCATTTCGACATCCCTTTCGAGCCGCATCGCGTGCAAGTGCGCGGGAGTGGTCCGCACGACGGGCACCGTGGCTACTCTGCAAACGGGTTGGTGCCGTGCTTGCATGTCGATGACTTCCAGATATGGGAGACGCTGGCGATTGCCGAGTTTCTGGCTGAACGCGATGCTGGCTTGTGGCCCGCCGACGAGATGACACGCGCTCGTGCACGCAGCGTCGCCAACGAGATGCACGGCGGATTTGGTGCTTTGCGCGGCGCGATGCCGATGAATATCAAGCTGCGCTTGAAAGGCAAACCGTCGGACCCGCGATTGCAGGCCGACATTGATCGCGTAGCGGAGATCTGGATCGAGGCACGCGAGCAGTTCGCGGGTGATCGCGGCTCGTGGTTGTTTGGTGATTTCAGCATTGCAGATGCCATGTTCGCGCCTGTCGTATGGCGTTTCCACACTTACAACGTCCCCTTGCCGGCGGCGGCTGCCGCGTATCGCGATGCGATGCTCGCGCACCCGGCGATGCGCGAATGGGAGGCCGCGGCGCTGGCCGAAACGGATGCGCTGCCCGAGTGTGATGCGCTGGCCGCGGCCTACGGCGGGGCGCGCTGACCGTTGCGTGCGCAGAGTGGCGCAGGCGACGGCCGCGTTACACGGAGCGTGGTGTGTTGGTGCAGTGCGCTTCGCTTGTTGCACCGATCAACGGTCGTCCGGTGCGATGCCGTTGAACTGTGCACAAGAAAAAGGCCGCCCGAATCGGGCGGCCTTTATTCGACATTACGTGAAGTTCAGTCGAACTGCTCTTCTTCGGTCGAACCGGTCAGCGCGGTCACCGAGGAGGCGCCGCCCTGAATCACGGTGGTGACGTCGTCGAAGTAACCGGCGCCCACTTCCTGCTGGTGCGACACGAAGGTGTAACCACGATCGCGTGAGGCGAATTCGGGTTCCTGAACCATTTCGACGTAGTGCTTCATGCCTTCGCCGCGGGCGTAGTGGTAGGCCAGATCGAACATGTTGTACCACATGTTGTGAATGCCGGCGAGGGTGATGAACTGGTACTTGTAGCCCATTGCGGCGAGTTCGTCCTGGAACTTCGCGATGGTCGCGTCGTCGAGGTTTTTCTTCCAGTTGAACGACGGCGAGCAGTTGTAGGCGAGTAGTTTGTTGGGACTCGTTGCCAGCACAGCCTCGGCGAATTCACGCGCAAAACCGAGATCCGGCGTGCCGGTTTCGCACCACACCAGGTCGGCGTGAGGCGCGTAGGCAATACCGCGCGAAATGGCTTGCTCGAGACCGTTCTTGACGCGGTAGAAACCCTCTGCCGTGCGCTCGCCGGTGACGAATGGCTTGTCGTTTTCGTCGAAATCGGAAGTCAGCAAGTTAGCCGCTTCGGCATCAGTACGGGCGAGAATCAGCGTCGGCACGCCAAGCACGTCGGCGGCCAGACGGGCCGCGTCGAGTTTTTGCACCGCTTCCTGTGTCGGCACCAACACTTTTCCGCCCATGTGACCACACTTCTTGACAGCGGCGAGCTGGTCTTCGAAGTGCACGCCCGCGGCGCCGGCAACGATCATGTTCTTCATCAGTTCGAAGGCATTGAGCACGCCACCGAAGCCGGCTTCGCCGTCAGCGACGATCGGCAGGAAGAAATCGAGTGCGTCGGATTCGTTCAATTTGCCGTCGCAGATGTTCTTCCATTGGATTTCGTCAGCGCGCTGGAAGGTGTTGTTGATGCGGCGCACCATGGTCGGTACCGAGTTGTAGGCGTACAGCGACTGGTCCGGATACATGGTTTCGGAGGTGTTGCCGTCGGCAGCAACCTGCCAGCCGGAGAGGTAAACCGCCTCGATTCCAGCCTTGGCCTGCTGCATCGCCTGACCCGCGGTGATCGCGCCCATGCTGTTGACGTAACCCTTTTTGGCCGAACCGTGGATCAGCTCCCACAACTTTTCCGAACCGCGACGGGCGAGCGTGTGCTCGGGCTGGAGGCTGCCGCGCAGACGCACGACGTCCTCTGGCGAGTAGCCACGTACCACATCATTCCAGCGCGGGTTTTCGGCCCAGTCTTTTTTGAGGACGGCGACTTGCTGATCACGGGATTGCGACATGATGAATTCCTTCAATTGCAGTTGAGACAGGATTAAGACCTGTACCTGAGCCGGCGCGGCTCGACATTGGATGAAAGCTGGCAATGACTGCCAAATGCTGTGTGCCGATTATAGGCGGATTTTTGCAGGGCAGCAACAGTCTTATATAAGACATAAGAGGAATATTTGCCGATTGCATCACTGGGGTCGAAGTCCGCGTGAGCGGCGACCGAACAGGCGCATGAATGATTCGCGATCAGAGCAGGGCGCCGTTACTTACGATGACGCCGTCCTCGTCGGCGTAGACATAAGCGCCGGGCGTGAATGTCACGCCGCCAAAGGTAACCGGAACATCTGCGTCGCCAACATTCTTCTTCACGCTCTTGCGCGGATGGGTGCCGAGCGCAAAGACGCCCAGGTCCATTTCGGCAATGACGCGCGAATCGCGGATGCAGCCATAGACGATGATGCCTGCCCAGCCGTTGTCGACCGCGAGCACTCCCAACTGATCGCCAACCAGTGCGCAGCGCATCGAGCCGCCGCCGTCGACCACGAGCACGCGGTTGTTGCCCGGCGTCTCCAGCGTGGCGCGCACGAGGGTATTGTCCTCATGGACCTTTAGCGTGGCGATGGCACCGTGGAAGGCGCGTTTGCCGCCCAGGCTGCGGAACATCGGTTGGACGACGCATACGTCCGCGTCGTGGGTGTCGCAAAGATCGGCGGTCTGAAAACTCATGGGTGTGACTCCTGATCAGTCGGCGATAAAAAAAGAGCGCCGATTCTATCAGCAAGGCAAATGAAGAAGGGCGACCTTGCGGCCGCCCTCTTTGTGCTGGAACGTGATGGCCTTCAGGAACTGGGAACGAGTTCCTCGTCGAACGACAACACGAGCTTTTCGTTGTCGTCCAGATCGAGCACCACCTTGCCGCCATTGACCAAGCGACCGAAGAGCAATTCGTCGGCCAGTGCCGAGCGAATCGAGTCCTGGATGAGCCGCGACATCGGGCGCGCCCCCATGAGCGGGTCGAAGCCTTCTGCCGCCAGCCAGGTGCGCAGTTTGTCAGTGAAGGTGGCTTCCACCTTCTTCTCGTGCAACTGCGCTTCGAGCTGGGTCAGGAACTTGTCGACCACGCGCAGGATGATTTCGTTGTCGAGCGCCTTGAACGAGATGATGGCGTCGAGGCGGTTACGGAATTCCGGCGAGAACAATCGCTTGATCTCCGTCATTTCGTCCCCGGCTTCACGCTTCGTGGAAAAGCCCATCACCGCCTTCTGCATGTTTTCGGCACCCGCGTTGGTGGTCATGACAACGATCACATTGCGGAAGTCGGCTTTTCGGCCGTTGTTGTCGGTCAGGGTGCCGTGATCCATGACTTGCAGCAGAATGTTGTAGATGTCCGGGTGCGCCTTTTCGACCTCGTCGAGCAACAGCACGCAATGCGGCATCTTGGTGATCGCTTCGGTCAGCAACCCGCCTTCGTCGAAGCCGACATAGCCCGGCGGCGCGCCGATGAGGCGGCTCACGGCATGGCGCTCCATGTACTCCGACATGTCGAAGCGGATCAGTTCGATGCCCATGGTGAAGGCGAGCTGGCGCGCAACCTCGGTTTTTCCGACGCCGGTCGGACCGCTGAACAGGAAACTGCCGATCGGCTTGCCCGGCGTACCCAGACCCGAACGCGACATCTTGATCGCCTTGGCGAGTGCGTCGATGGCCTGGTCTTGCCCGAAAACGACATTCTTCAGATCGCGGTCGAGCGTTTTAAGCGCGGCCTTGTCGTCGCTCGACACCGAACGCGGCGGAATGCGCGCGATCTTGGCAACGATATCCTCGATCTCGCCTTTGCCGATGGTCTTGCGCTGGCGCGACTTGGGCAGGATGCGTTGCGCAGCGCCCGCTTCGTCGATCACGTCGATGGCCTTGTCGGGCAGATGGCGGTCGTTGATGTACTTCGCCGACAACTCCGCCGCTGAAGCCAGCGCCGCAGCCGAGTAGCGCACGCTGTGGTGCTCCTCGAAACGCGTCTTGAGGCCCTTGAGAATCTCGACCGTTTCAGACACCGACGGCTCGGTGACGTCGATTTTCTGGAATCGCCGAGACAGTGCATGATCCTTTTCGAAAATCTGGCGGTACTCGCTGTAGGTGGTTGCGCCGATGCACTTCAGCGCCCCGGAAGAGAGCGCGGGCTTGAGCAGGTTCGACGCGTCGAGCGTGCCGCCCGAGGCCGCACCGGCGCCGATGAGGGTGTGGATCTCGTCAATGAACAGGATCGAGTTGGCGTTGCTTTGTAACTGTTTGAGCACCGCCTTGAGGCGCTGCTCAAAATCACCCCGATACTTCGTGCCGGCGAGCAGCGCGCCCATGTCCAGCGCATGGACCTGAGCGTCGGCAAGTATTTCGGGCACGCGCCCTTCGATCACACGGCGCGCCAGACCCTCGGCGATCGCGGTCTTGCCGACGCCGGCCTCGCCGACCAGTAGGGGATTGTTCTTGCGGCGGCGGCACAGGGTCTGGATGACGCGTTCGACTTCCCGGTCACGGCCGATCAGTGGATCGATCTTGCCCAGCAAGGCTTGCTGATTGAGGTTCTGGGTGAAGTTCTCCAGCGCGCCGCCTGCTTGGGCATTCTCGGCCTCCTGCTCTCCATGCTCGGTATCGCCGCTGCTTTGCGGTGCGTCCGTAGGGCCCGAGGCCGCGTCCTGTTTGGAGATGCCGTGCGAAATGAAATTCACGACGTCGAGACGCGAGACATCCTGCCGCTG
>CBDTZF010000191.1:0-5273 GCA_965364825.1 uncultured Rhodocyclaceae bacterium
CGGCTCATCAACACGGAGGCGGTCTTGTCCCAGCGCCAGGGCAGCGTGAATTCGGTGAGGCATTTCGACAGCACCGGCTCGGAGAGCTTTGCCGGATGCCAGTTCTTGCCGCCGTCCATCGACACATCCACCCCGGTGATCTTGCCCCGGCCCGACCAGGCGATGCCGCGAATCTCGTAGAAACCGGCTTCCGGCAGTTCCTGCCCGCCCGAGGGAAACGTGATCACCGACTTGGCTTCCATCACCAGCGTGGATTTGTGCGCGAGGCCGTCGGGGCCGGTCAGATCCGAGTATTTCGATGTTTCTTCGCGCGAAAACGCTGGCGTGTCGGTGACCTCCAATCGACGCAGCCATTTGATGTTGATGTTGCCTTCGCAACCCGGCACCAGCAGAC
Source organism: uncultured Rhodocyclaceae bacterium (assembly GCA_965364825.1). GTDB lineage: Bacteria > Pseudomonadota > Gammaproteobacteria > Burkholderiales > Rhodocyclaceae > Nitrogeniibacter. The sequence continues at coordinate 395 of CBDTZF010000191.1, forward strand.
GGATCGGATAGCCCTGCTCGGGCCGCAGGCGTTCACCATTCTGTGCATAAACGACCATGCATTCATCCATCGCGCGCTGGAACGGAACGGTTCTGAGCATGGCGGCGTTGTCGGCGCCCTCGGCCAGCACGTAGCGGGCTTTCTCCTTGTCGACACCGGCCTCTTCGAGCAGCGTCGACAGCATCACGCCGGTCCATTGAGCGCAACTCAGCAAGCCGTGGATGTCGGCCACGTTCTTGCCGAATTTGCCTTCGGTGACCATGTCGCCATTGCCCGAGCATTCGAGAAAGTGGAATTTGCTCACCGACGGGAAGCGCCGCAGATCCTCCATCGTGAACACGATCTCGCGTTTCACCAGGCCATGTAGCACCAGCCGGTGCTGCGCGGGATCGACGATTGGCACGCCGGCATGGTGTCGTTCGTAAAAAAGCCCGTTGGGCGTGATCGTGCCGTGCAGATCCTGCAGCGGGGTAGTCGACCAGTAGCTGTACGGTGTCGGAAAGTCGTAGCCACCCGGCATGTCCGCGGCAAGGGTTTCGCGGCGAATGACATCCTTTTCAAAGGGCGATGGCAAACCGTAAGGCCGCTCAAGCACCGGCTCACCGAGCGTTTTGGTCCATTGGGGAATCGGCAGCGGATCGGAAGCCTGCGCATGCTTCGCCAAGCTCGTCATGACCAATGCCGAACCGCTCGCAACTGCGGTTGACAGCAATCGGCGCCGGCTGATGCTGGCGGGCGTGTCGTCGGCTTCGGTTGAAGTCGAGGCGTTGGCGGCTGGGGTCAGGGGTGACGTGTTGTCGGGATTGGACATAAGCGGTCGTCTCCAATTTTTATCGCTCTGACAGCGAGCATTTTTTGGGTGCTACGTCACTGAGTATAGTTGGCCGATCGCGATGCGCAATCGCCGTGCCACGGCGGCCACTGCTGTTACTGCGCGTGTCGGCGTCTCTGGTGAGGCGTGGCACGTGGTGGCGAAAGCAGCGCGCTCGGCGTCGTTTTCCGGCGTGAGGCGGGATCCATATGTGTCCGCACGGCGCCGTGCCGGCGACCGCCACCGCGGCCGCGGGGTCAGCCGCGCGAGGGCTTGCGACGATCGCGCACGGTGAGCGCGATCAGCGTCACCAGTGACAGGGGTAGCACGAAGCCGAGCATGGCAAAGCTGAATGTCTTGAGCATGCCGCTGTTGGTGCTGTCGAGCACCAGGTAGACCAGATAGGCGGCGTAGTAGGCAAGAAACACCACGCCCTCCCAGCGCGCGATGCGCTTGCGCGCGAGGAAGATCGGCAGGCAGGCGGCGGCGACGGCGAGCATCACCCACAGATCGAAATCGAGCGCGGCCTTTGCCACCGGCAGCCCCTCGGGCGAGAGCATGGCGCCGAGACCGAGACAGCCGAGCAAGTTGAACACGTTGCTGCCCACGGCATTGCCCACTGCCATGTCGCGTTCCCCGCGCCAGGCGGCCATCACCGACGTTGCGATCTCGGGCAGCGAGGTTCCGACGGCCACCACGGTGAGCCCGATCACCAGTTCATCCACGCCCAGCCAAAGCGCGAACGCCACCGCCGCGTCGACCAGCCAGCCGGCGCCGATCACCAGCAGCGCCAGTCCGGCAAGCACCAGCACGGCTTGTACCGCCCAGTGGTGATCCCAGCGTGACGGGGGAAGTTCTTCGCCGTAGTGCGCTTGCTCGCGCGGCGACGCGCGTCGCGACTGGCGCACCAGAAATACGACATAGACGATCAGCAGGGCGAACAGGAAGACGCCCTCGATGCGGCCGATGATGCCGTTGAGCGCCAGCACAATGACGAGCGCGGAGACGAGAATCATCACCGGCACCTCCTGACGCACCACCTGACCTGCGACCGACAGCGGAGCCACCAGCGCGCCGAGTCCGAGAATCAGCAGCACGTTGCAGATGTTGCTGCCCACCACATTGCCGATGATCAGATCCGGCTGGCCGGCCCAGACGGCCTCGATGGCGACGGCGATTTCCGGCGCACTCGTGCCGAATGCCACGATGGTCAGGCCGACGACCAGTGGCGACAGGCCGAAGGACAGCGCGAGACGCGATGCGCCGCGCACCAGCAACTCGGCGCCGAAGGTGAGCGCGGCGAGGCCGACAATGAACAGGAGTAATTGCGTCATGAACCAGCGTGCGAGACGGGAGCAGGCATTGAGTCGATATCTTCGGCAGGGTTCGCGCAGAAAGAAAAACCCGTCACCGGGGTGACGGGTCGGGGCGGGTCAGCGTGGCTCAGTCAAGCGGTGCCCACTTGCCGTCCTTGTAGTGGTACAGCGTGATGCCGCCGGTCTGGATGTCGCCGTGTTCGTCGAAGGCGATGTCGCCGGTGACACCCGAGTACTTGATCTGCTTGAGCGCCGGCAGATATTTTTTCGGGTCGGCGGAGTCCGCGGCCTTCATGGCTTCGATCAACACCATGGTGGCGTCATAGCTGTAGGGCGCATAGAGCTGAACGTCGGCGTTGAAGCGCGCCTTGAAGCGTTCCCTGAAGTCGGCGCCGCGCGGCATCTTCTCCATTGGAATACCCGGTTGTGAGCAATAGGCTCTGTCGTCGAGTGCCTCCGCGGCGAGTTTGAGCATTTCTCCGGTGCACACGCCGTCGCCACCGAAAAACGTGCTCTCCAATCCGAGCTGGCGCATCTGGCGCAGCATCGGCGCGGCCTGTGCGTCCATGCCGCCGTAGAACACGGCGTCCGGCTGCAGACCCTTGATCTTGGTGAGGATGGCGCTGAAGTCGGTGGCCTTGTCGGTGGTGAACTCACGGCCGACGACCTCGACGCCCTCTTTTTCCAGGTTTTCGGCCAGTGCGTCAGCCAGTCCCTGACCGTAGGCCGTGCGATCGTCGATGATCGCGACTTTCTTGAGTTTGAGCGATTCGGCGGCATATTTGGCCATCGCTTCACCCTGTTGCAGATCGTTGGCGATCACGCGGAAGGTGACGTCGTAGCCCTGGCGGGTGAGTTGGGGGTTGGTGGCCGACGGCGTGATCACCGGAATGCCCGCCTGCTCATAGATGCGCGAGGCGGGAATTGCGGCGCCCGAGGTGGTATGGCCGACCACGCCGGCCACTTCCTCGTCGGCCAGCCGCTGCGCCACGGTGGTGGCGGTGCGCGGGTCGGCCTGATCGTCTTCGCCCATCAGTTCAAAAGTGACTTTCTCGCCGCCCAGCGTGATGCCCGCGGCATTGGCGTCTTCAATCGCGAGCAGCGCGCCGTTTTCGCCATCCTTGCCGATATGCGCGATCGGACCGGTGAGCGGCCCGGCATGCCCGATAGTGACGGTTTCCGCGTGCGCGCTGCCCAGTGTCAGTCCGACCAAGGCCAGTGCGAGTAGGGATTTTTTCATTTTGAAGCGTCTCCTGATTGCGGTGGAGTGTCAGAATGGAGCCTCGCGCCGGACGCAACACCGAGTCGCGGCGATCGGCGCCGGCCCCCTGTTGCAGGGCGGAGCCGGCTTTCGCCGCCCTATTCTAACCAAGGGGACGCGTCTGCGCATTGTTCACATGCGTCTGAAACGGAGTGACCATGAAGCGTTTGATTGCCTTGATTTGCGGCCTGTTCGGCTTGTTGGGCCTCACCGCTTGCGACCAGTATGTCATCGAAGACATCAAGCCGGGGGTGTCGACAGGTTTCGAGGTGCGCGAACGGCTCGGCGCGCCGGGCATCGAATGGCGCAATCACGACGGCAGCGTGACCTGGGAGTATTCGCAGCAGCCCAAGGGCATCACCTGCTATCTGATCACGGTGGGCAACGACAACGTCGTGCGCGAGGTCGAACAGGTGCTCAATGAGACGCAGTTCGCCCGCATTCAGCCGGGATTCACGCAGGACCAGGTACGCCGCGTGCTGGGCAAACCGGCCAAGACGCAGTTCTTCCAGCTCAAGAACGAAACCGTCTGGGACTGGCTGATCGACAACAGCAATGGTGCCGAACCGGTGTACTTCAACGTCTACTTCGACCCGCAGGGCCGTGTCATTCGTACCGGTCGAGGTGCGGAAATCAAGAGGTGATCGTCATGCGCCCGATTGTGTTCGCGCTGTGTCTGCTGCTCGCGGGGTGCGCGTTGTTTCCGCGCATCGAACCGGGTCAGCCGGTCGCCCAGGTGCGCAGCGAGCACGGCGCGCCGACGCACAGCATTCCGCAGGCCGATGGTGGCGAGTTGTGGCAGTACGCCACTCAGCCTTTCGGCACCACCTTCATTCAGGTGCGTTTCGATGCCGCCGGGCAGGTGGTCGAGAGTTGGGATGGTTTCGCGCCCGCGCGTCTCGCGCAGATCCGGCCCGGCATGACCGAGGGCGAAGTCACCGAGCGTCTCGGTCCGTACCGCCGCATCGAATACTTTGCCCTCTCGCGCGAGCATGTGTGGGACTGGAATATCAGCAACGCCGACGGCCCTGGAGTCGCCACGCGATTCAACGTGCATTTTCGTGACGGGCGGGTGGCGCGGACATCGCGGAGCTATGAATACGGCCGCGACGGGCGCGTTTTCGGCGGTTTCGGCGGCAGTGGCGTGGGCATCGGCGTTTCTTTCTAGCGCGCTCAGCCGGCGCCGGCCAATGCGGCGAGCACATCGCGGCCGCTGTGCGGCGAGGTTTCGCCCATGTCCAGCCACTGCACGCGCGCGGCCGCCGCTCCCAGATCGGCCTCGGCGGTAGCGCGATCGGTTGCGTCGTTGGTCAGAATCACGATGCGCGCCACATGTGCGGCCTGCGAAAGCGTCGCCAGCTCGACGCGGCAACCATGGTTTTCGGCGGTAAAGTCGCGTAAATCCATCAGCATCGCATCCGACCACGCCAACAGTGCCAGCAAGGTCGGCTGCCAGGTGGCGTCGTTGCAATAGCATTCATTGATGCGATG
>CBDTZF010000192.1:0-5266 GCA_965364825.1 uncultured Rhodocyclaceae bacterium
CGCCACAAAATAGAACAGACCTTGAACGCCGAACCGATCCATGACTGCCGCGGCCAGCGCCGGACCGATGGTTGCGCCAACGCCCCACGTCAGCAGTAGCGTGCTCACCCGCGAGGCCATCTGTTCAGGATTGGCATGATCGCCTGCGTGCGCGAGGCAGATTGAATACAGGGATAGCGAGAAGCCACCGAGCAAAAAAAGCATCGACATCAAAACGATTCCGCCGGGCGTATCCAGCAAACCGATCGCGAGCGAAATAGCGCCGATCGCAAAGCCCATTCCGACGATATGCAGACGCCGATCCCCGCGGTCGGACCACCAACCGAGGGGCCACTGGAAGACCAGGCTACCCAACTGCAAGACCGGAAACAGCAGCACGATCTGGCCGAGATCGAGACCAACTCCTTCGCCATAAATGGGCACCAGCGACAAAAGTGCTCCGCTGATCATGCCCGCCGACAGGCAGCCTGCCAGGATCTCCGGGGTACTTCGGTACAGCGCCTGCACACACAGGGTGCCGAAGCCGGACACCGTCGCGCTGGCACTGCGCCTCGTCACCGGCAGCAGTGACAAGGTACACAAGAACAAGACGCCGGCCAGCATGAAGGCCCACGGCCCTGCCAACCCGATCGCAAGCAGCGCAAGTGGCGCACACACCAATGCGACTTTGGTGCACACGATGTAGGCGTCGAGGACCCGGCCGCGCAGCAGCGGCGGCGTGCAACTGGCCATCCAGCGTTCGGCCACCGTCATCAACCCCGCCATGCAGGCGCCGCCCACCAGTCGCAATAGCAGCCATGCCAGCGGCTCGCGAAACGCGGCAAGCGCCAGCGTCGCCAACGAAAGCGTCGCCGCCAACACGGCGAAGGCGCGCGCTTGGCCCACGACCCCAATCAGACGCCCGATCAGCGACCAGCCCAGCAAGAGGCCAGCACCGTAGGCGGCCGATACCCAGCCAATCATCTGCAACGGAAACTGCGCCGCCGACATGCGCAGCGGCAGAAATACAAACAGCAAGCCACTCGCCGCTTCCAGCAGTGCGGCGCCGGCAATGACTACGGCAACGGTGAGATACGGGCGTGCCATCGTCGCTCCTTGCATCGACAGACTTTCGCAGGTCGGATCCCTTCAGAGTAATACACGCATCAAGCCATGACGCCCGACACATCTCCGTTGGGATTCGGGATCGAGCCGCCAAATGATTACGCGACCTCTTCCGCCGCCTTTTATCTCGTCACTTCTTTCATCACCAGGCGTGTTCTGGAGCGATGGGCATCGAGATTGATTTGGCGCAACCCTGTCGCCGACAAAGCGCGCAACCATCATCCGAGCAATCCCTTGAAACATCACACTGGATCGCTACGCGTGCGTTTGAGTTTCGCGCAGCGTGGCGACTTGAGCGAGCAAGGAGACGGATCATGACTGCCATGATGAAAGCCGCTGTTTTTGTTGAGCCGGGTCGCATCGAGCTGGACGACAAGCCGATCCCCGAGGTGGGGCCGAACGACGCGCTTGTTCGCATCACGACGACGACAATTTGCGGGACGGACATCCACATTCTGAAGGGCGAGTATCCCGTCGCCAAGGGCCTGACCGTGGGCCACGAGCCTGTCGGCGTGATCGAGAAACTTGGTAGCGCGGTGCAGGGTTACAGCGAAGGGCAGCGCGTGATCGCGGGCGCGATCTGCCCGACCTTTACATCCTATGCAAGTCAGGACGGCTTCCCGTCGCAGGACGGCAGTTACCTGATTCCGCATGGCAAGTGCGGTCACCACGGCTACAAGGCGACCGCAGGCTGGCGCTTCGGCAACATGATAGACGGCACTCAAGCCGAGTTTGTTTTGGTTCCCGACGCGCAGGCCAACCTCGCGCCGGTGCCGGACGGCCTCACCGACGAGCAGGTCTTGATGTGCCCCGACATCATGTCGACCGGCTTCAAGGGCGCCGAAAATGCCAATATCCGGATCGGTGACACGGTGGTGGTGTTTGCGCAGGGGCCTATCGGTCTGTGCGCCACGGCCGGCGCGCGTCTCATGGGGGCAACGACGATCATCGCCGTGGACGGCAACGATCACCGGCTCGAGATCGCGAAAAAGATGGGCGCGGACGTGACGTTCAATTTTACGAAGTGCGACGTCGTCGATGAAGTCATGAAGCTGACGGGCGGTCGTGGCGTCGATGCGTCGATCGAGGCGCTCGGCCTGCAATCGACCTTCGAGCAGGCGCTACGGGTGCTCAAGCCGGGCGGCACGTTGTCGAGCCTGGGCGTGTATTCGAGCGACCTGAGCATTCCGCTCGGCGCTTTCGCCGCGGGGCTGGGCGATCACCGCATCGTCACCGCCTTGTGCCCAGGTGGCAAGGAGCGCATGCGTCGTCTTCTCAACGTCGTCGCGTCGGGACGGGTCGATCTCGGTATGCTGGTGACGCATCATTTCAAGCTCGACGATATCGTCGAAGCCTACGATCTGTTCTCCAACCAACGCGACGGCGTGCTCAAGATCGCGATCAAGCCCGCGTAATTGGACCTCGCCAGGCCCGACGAAGCGAGTGCAGGGTGCAATAACCGAAGGGGTTTGCGCCGCTTTGGCCGTCTTGATTAGCAACATTACTCAGCTGAACAGAGGACGATTCGACGCCCTCGTCTCTACTGCCGTCATTCCCGCGAAAGCGGGAATCCATCCACGCCGGGGCACTGGATCCCCGCTTTCGCGAGGATGACAGCGGAGATTCGAGGGTTCGGCTGAAGCTTCTACATAATCAGGTCGGCCGCTACGGGTTATTTACGCCCGCCTGAGCGCTGTTCGGCACCGTAAACCGGAACGTCGCGCCGTCCGGCGGTGTGCTTTCCACCCAGATCCGCCCGCCGAGGTGGTCGATCATGCGGCGGCAGATGGCGAGGCCGAGGCCGGTGCCGGGTGGCGCGGTGCCACTGGCGTTGAGAACCTGGCGGAATTCCTCGAACACTTCTTCGTGCTTTTCTGGCGGGATTCCGGGGCCGTTGTCGGTGACGGTGATGGTCGCTTCGGTCGGACCGCAATCGAGGCTCACGTCGACGCGGCCGGTATGCTCGGGCGCGAACTTCCAGGCGTTCGAGAGCAGGTTGATGACCACCTGGGTGAGACGATCGACGTCGCCGGTGACCGGCGTGACCTGCGGCGGCAGGGTCAGTTCGAGCGCAACGTGTTTCTCGGCGAACATCGGTTTGAGCGACGCGATCGCGGATTCAAGCAGCGCCGCCGGATCGAGCTCAGTGATGCACCATTCCATGCGCCCGGCCTCGATTTTGGCGAAGTCGAGCAAGTCGTTGATCATGCGTACCAGGCGCTGACATTCGGTGTTGATGACGCCGAGAAACTCGCCGCGCTGCTGCGCATCGATCTCCGGATCGTCGCTAAGGATTTCGGCGAAGGAGCGGATCGAGGTGAGCGGCGTGCGCAGATCGTGGGTCACCATATTGAGAAAGGCCGTCTTGGCGCGGTTCGCTTCCTCCGCCTTCTGCTTTGCCACCTGCAGGCTGTCTTCCCAGGATTTACGCTCCGTCACGTCCGTGTAGGTGGTGACGAAACCGCCGCCTGGCAGCGGCGTGCCTCGCACCTCGATCACCGCACGGTTGGGTCGTACCCGTTCGAAACAATGCGGCTCGGCTTTTCTTGCCAGCGCGAGGCGGGCTTCGACGAGATCGTCGATCGCGCCCTCGCCATAGTCGCCGCGCTCGGCGTTGAAGCGGAAGAAGTCGGCGAGCGGCCGACCGAAGGTGCCGAGTTCGGGGGGGAAATCGAGCACATCGAGAAAATGTCGATTCCAGGCGACCAGCCGCAATTCGCGATCGAAAATGCTGAACCCCTGCGCAAGGTATTCGAGCCCGCCGACCAGCAGGTGGATTCGGTCGGCCTCCTTGATTTCTTCAGATGCCATCGTGATGCGTTCCTCCTGATGCCGATTGTACCGTCGAGCGGTCGATTGAGTCAGCGGCCGTTCGGGCACAATGCGCCGCGAAGCTCGGAATCCAATGTAAGAGATCTCCTGGCGAGAGCGACACGCGGTCAACTGCCGTTTTGAGGTTCATGGTTTCGCAACGCCGGGTGATTGGCCTGCCGTCGATGGACTCGTTCGTGCCGGTCAGGCCTTAAACTGAAATCTCTTCTATCGTTCTGGCCCCAGTGCGTGAAACCGCGCTGGGGTGAGGTCAAACAATGACGGGCTCGAATCATTGGCACAGGGTGAAGGCGACGCTCCAGTCGGAGTTGCGCCAGTTAACGACCATCAACCCCAGCAAACGACGCTGGCAGATGGCGTTCGCCGGCGCGCTTGCCATTGGCCTGCCGATGTTGATCGGCGCATACGTCGGGCACGTGGAATACGGGCTCGTCTCGTCACTGGGCGGACTTGTATTCCTGTATCTGCCCAATACACCGCTGTCGCACCGCATGGTGTGGATGCTGTGCTGCGGATTCGGCGTGGCGGCGTGCTTCACGCTGGGTGTGATGAGCCATTTTGTACCGTCGCTATTGATCTGGGTGCTGACTTTTATCGCGATCCTGGTGACGATGGCGTGCCGCTTCTACGGCGTCGGGCCGCCGGGCAGCCTGTTCTTCGTCATGGCGGCGGCGATCGGCGCGTATTCACCTGGCGAGGCCCTGGACGTGCCGCTCAAGGTCGGCCTGCTGACCATGGGTGCGCTGCTCGCCTGCCTGATCGCCTTCTTCTACAGCCTCTACATTCTGCGCGTGGAGGCACCCGACCCGATTGTGCCGCCGCCAAGGCCGACCTTCGATTTCGTGATTTTCGATTCGATCGTGATCGGTACCTTCGTTGGCGTGTCGCTCGCCGCCGCGCAGGCGCTGCAACTGGATCGGCCCTACTGGGTTCCGGTCAGTTGCCTCGCGGTGCTGCAGGGCATGACGCTGCGCGCTGTATGGACGCGGCAGATTCACAGGGTATTCGGCACCGCCATCGGCCTGCTGCTGGCATGGGGCCTGTTGAGCCTGGTGCTGGATCCGTGGCGCGTCGCGCTGATGGTGCTCGTGCTCGCCTTCGTGGTCGAAATTACCGTGGTGCGGCACTACGGGCTCGCCGTCATTTTCATCACGCCCCTGACGATAATACTGGCGGAAGCGGCCACACTCGGTCAGGGCGCCACGACCGATCTGATCTTGTCGCGATTCCTCGATACGGTGCTCGGCTGCCTGGTCGGGTTCGCCGGCGGCGTCTGCCTGCACAGCCCGCGCTTTCGAAACATCGTCGGTGGGCAGATTCGTCGCCTTGC
>CBDTZF010000193.1:0-5212 GCA_965364825.1 uncultured Rhodocyclaceae bacterium
GCCCGCAAGCTTCAGATCACGATTTCTTTGCTGGTGCGCGTTTTTTCTCCGGCGCCCGGGTAGCCCGTTTGTCGCCACCGTCCGCCGCTGCCGGTTTCGCTTTTGTGCTGGCGCTCGCCGCGCGTTTCTTGGCGGGCGCTTTCTTGACCGGGGCGGCCTTGGCCGTCTTGGCGGCCTCGGCGCTGAGCATTTGCCACGGCCACATGGCCGCGTTGGAGGCCGCGGACGCTGCGCTGGCGAAGGCTTCTGCCGCGTTGGCACCCGCTGCGGTGGCGGCGTTTTCTTTCGGCGTTGCTTCGCCGGCTGGCGCGGCCGCGGGCGCAGGTGCAGGTGCTTCGGGTGCAGGCTTTTCGGCGGATGCGGTGCCGGCCGCCTGCATCCACGGCCACAGCGCGGTGGCTGAGAACGGGTTGGCAAGGCCGCCACTTTCCGCCGTTGGCTCCTCCTGCGCGCGGTGCGTGACGGCTTCTCCCATTGCGCGGATGGTCGTCAAGGTGGCAGCCTGTACCTCGAGCCCCTGAATGCTCGCCTGCAGCATGCTCAGGTTCATGCGCAGCCAGCCCTCGACCGCCTTCATGTCGGTGATGCGCTTTTCCAGCTCATCGACGTCGAGCGTCGGCGTGACCATGCCGGGCAGTGTAAAGCCCATGTTGCTCCACATGCTGCGGACGAATTCGAGCGGGTCGGACGATGTTTCCTTTGACATGTGCAGCTTCCTCCGTGGTGACGCGTGGCACGCGTTCGTTAATATCGTGATAAGGGGATACTAGACCACGTGTTGGCCAAATGCACGGCGCAGGGCAGCATGCGCGCCGGCAGCGGATGACGATTCTGGCTTCCTGCGCGCGCTCAGGCGTCGTCCTCCGCCGTTTCGTCGTCTGCCGGATGTGCCACCAGTCGTTGCATGAGGGCGCGCAGCTTGGCGGGCCGCACCGGTTTGTAAAGCAGTGGAAATCCCGCGCTCCGCACCTCGTTGAGCGTCGGCGCGCTGGTGTCGCCACTAATCACGATGATGGTAGGAATGTCATGGCCGGTCTCACGCACGGTGCTGATGGCATCGAGTCCGGTGACCGCGCCTTGCAGGCGATAGTCGCAAATCAGCGCGTCTGGCCGGCGGGCCACGTTGAGCGCGCTGAGCAGTTCGGGCAACGAGGCGGCGGCGATGACATCGCACTCCCAGGCGCTGAGCAGGCTATGGAGACTTTCCAGCGCCATCGGGTCGTCGTCGAGAATCGCGACGCACACGCCGGCCAGATTGCCGAGCGTGCGCGGTTCGACCGGGGAGTAGGGTGCGGCCGTGGCGACGGCACGCGCGAGCGTGATGCCGAACACTGAACCGCGACCGGGCGCGGAGCGCAGCGTGACGCCATGGCCGAGCAACTGGGTGAGGCGCCGCACGATCGCCAGACCGAGCCCCAGCCCCTTGCTGCGCGAGCGTTCGGGATTGCCGAGCTGCACGAACTCCTGAAAAATGACGTGCTGGGCAGCCTCGTCGATGCCCGTGCCGTTGTCGCGCACTTCAATGCGCACGTTACCGGCGCTGCCGGTGCGGCAGGCGATCAGGATGGTGCCGGCGGGCGTGTAACGGATGGCATTGCTGACCAGATTGGAGAGAATGCGTTCGAGCAACAGCGGGTCGGTTGTCACCCACGCAGCGCACGAGCACACGCGCAGCCGCAATCCGCGCTCCTCCGCCCAGATGCGAAAATCGTTGGCGATGCGATCGAGCACCGGTTGTATCGGGCAGGCGCGGATTTTCGGTTGCAGCGCGCCGGCGTCGAGGCGCGAGATGTCGAGCAGGCTGTCGAGCAGGTTCTCCATGGCTTCGGCCGCCGCGCCGATCTGTCGCACCAGGTGACGCGTTGCGGGCGGATGCGGCACTTCGGCCAGTTCCGCAATGAACAGGCCGAGCGCGTGCATGGGTTGTCGCAGGTCATGGCTGGCGGCGGCAAGAAAGCGCGATTTGGCGAGGTCGCCACGTTCGGCCTCTTCCTTGCTTTCGCGAAGTTCTACGGTCGCATCGTCGATGCGCCGCGCCATGTCCCGATGCGAAGATTCGAGCCGTGCCGCCATTTCGTTGACGCCTTCGGCGAGCCGCCGCAGGCTGCCACCGCCACGCACCACGATGCGTTGATGCAGCTCGCCGGCGCCAATACCCGACACCGCCCGCGCGGCGTCGCGAATCGGCCGGCTGATGCCCTCACTCATGCGAATCGCCAGTATCACGCTGCCGACCAGCCCCAGCAATAGCGCGATGGCGCCGGTCCACAGCAATTCGGCGCGTTGCGCGTCGAGCCGGCGGCGGGAAAGGTCGAGCACCACGCTGCCCAGTACGCTGGCTGATGGTGAGCTCGGGCCGCTATCGAACACCGGCCCTTCGACGTCGAGCCGCACCGGCAGAATCGGCTCGCGGAAGCGCGCCCGGTCGCCCAGCGTGGATTGCTGCCGCTGGGTGACGTCGTCGCCTGCGTTCTCGGGGCCGACGTCGCCGCTGCGCGCCAGCGGGGTACCGCTGCGGTCGGTGACGAGCACGCCGCGCACGTCTTCTTCGCCACGTGCGCTGTCGAGCAGGCGCGCGAGATCTTCGCGGTTGTTTGCGAACACGGCGTACTCGGTGGCCGTGGCGATGCGCTGCGCGAGGGCGCGTCCGCGATCGTTGTAAGCGTTCTCAAGATCACTCAGGCGCGCCTGCGTGTAGTAAACGATCATGAATGTTGCCAGCACGATGGCGGGCACGACGGCGACCACGATCGCGCGCGCGCGAACACCCATATGGCGCATCATTGCGTGTTCTCCTTGGCGCGTTCGAGCTGCGCTTCCAACGCTTCCGCGGTGGGCAGTTCGATGCCTAGCGAACGGGCGACATGCGGGTTGGTGCTGACCGAGAATTCCTGTGGATCGGCGGGTGGCGGCAGCGTGGGCGCGTCGATGTGCGACAACACCATGCGGGCCACCTGTTCACCGATCTGCTGCGGGCTGGAGTGCACCGCCAGAATCGCGCCGGCACGCACGTAGGCCGGTGAGAAGCCGACCACCGGAACCTGCTCGCGATAGGCCGTCAACAGCACGTTCTGGATCGTGTAGTTATTGTAGACCGCCGGGTCGGGTAGGGCGATCAGCGCGGTGCCGGGCGCGAGCACGTCGCTCAACGCGCCATAGAGTTGTTGTACCTCTGACACGTGCGCGCTCACCAGCGGCATGTTCGTGCCTCGCGCCGCGCGCACAAAGCCTTCCACCGCGTCACGCGAGGCATCGCCATACACGATCGCGAGCCGGGAATAGTCGGGCAGTGCGGCGCGAATGAGCCGGAGTTGTCGCGCGGGTGGCTGGTCGATGAATACGGCGGTGCGTTGTTGTTCTGGCGCTGCCGGCGGGAGGTTGAAATAAGTGGCGCGCGTCAGCAAGGTGCAGATCAAGCGCTTCGGCGAGCGTGCTCGTGTCATCTGCCGCGCTGCCTGGGTGCCGATGGCGACAACGAGCGTGGCGTCGTCGGTTGGTGTGCGCCCGGAGTCGGCGACCTCCACCACGCGCACCGTGAGTGCCGGACGCGCGGCATGAATCACTTCGCTGATCCGCTGTGCTGTGGCGCGATACGCCGGCGTCCCGTCGCTGAGCACGAGCAGCGTGGTGGCGGCCACGCCGTTGCTCGCACATCCCATACAAGCCAGCCAAAGCAGTGCTCGCGGCAGCCATTGGCGGATCGCGATCACCGGCTCATTCTCGATTCGCTGATGCAGCGCGCGCACCTGTAGTCGATGCGCGCGGAGGTTGGAGAGCGGCGTCTTTTTCTCATGCCAGCAACACGTTCAGTAGACGAGACGAAGCGTCGCGAAGCCCTGTGTCGGACGTTGCCTGTCCGCAACGTAGTCCGCCACCGTGCCGAACAGTCGATCGATGCCGAGCGCAACTTCGCCGCCCACTGATCGGGAAGCAAAGTGCCGTGCGAGCCGCAATGCGCTGTGGTGACAGGGCCCGACACGGTCGGCGGCGTCGACGTACCACTGCATGCGACCAACGAATCCGTGGCTGGCGCTGAGGTTCCAGCCGCCTGGCAGCGCCGTTGCGGCGAAGAATGTGAAAGCCTGTCGTGGGGCGCTTGCATCGGCAAAACAGTCGTTGCTGTTGATGTTGGTATAAGCATAATGCCCGTCAATCCATTTGTCATTGGCGGGGCGAAATATCGTCGACAGCTCGGCACCGCGAATGTCAGCGTGCCTGCCAGCGATGTAGGTGGGGGTCTCACCATTGCGGTTGAGCGGCGGTGGCAGCGGTCTGATGTTGCTCGGGACAGTGACGCCGCGAAGCATGTCGCGGACACGATCGTCAAACAGGCGCAGGTCGACGTCGCTGCACCCGCTCAGCTAATCTTACCGCAGGCCGATTTCGTAGGTGGTGACGCGTTCAGCCGACAGACCGTCTGCCGACTGAAAACGCTGCTGAAGCACCACGCCGGAGCGCGCCTCGCGAAAGCGGATGTCGGCGTCGCGTTCGTGCGGCGTGAGATTGCGGCAACCACGGCTGAGCGCCGCACGTGCGGTGGCATTGGCAAAGCGCTGGCGCAATGCGACGACACGCTCGTGCAGATCGTTGACACCCCATTAAGCGGACGCCTGCGCGCGACATGACACTGGCGGGGCGGGTGACAATATTGACGATGCCCAGAAAGGCGTTGCTACCGTAAGCGGAAGCGTTGGAGCCGCGGAAGACTTCGGTACGCTCGATGTCGACGCTGATCTTTGCCCACACGATTCCGCTGACGAAATACGGTGAGGAGGCCGAACGGCCGTCGACCCGCACAAGCATACGGCGCGGCGCGTCGTCCGACAGGCCGTGATAAGTGGTGAGCGGTGTGCGCCCTGTCTTGCGGGCGATCTGGAAACCGGGCACCCATTGCAGCAGCTCGACAATGTCGCGGGCGCCGGAAGCACGGATCATGGCGTGGTCAATCATTGTGACCGCGCCCGGGGCATCCTTGAGCGACTGAACCAGACGCGCCGGCGACAAGATCACGGGGGCATCGGCGAGATAGGCGAGTTCATGCGGCGCGGATGCCGGATCGGCGTGGAGGATGGCCGGTGCGCCGATTAGCGCGGCGTGGCACAGCAATTTATGAGGCGGTGTAGGGCGTCGGCGACCGGCTCGGGTGGCACGCGCGGCGCCGCTTGGGGATGAAATGAGACCTAATGCATTGTCACTCGATTGCCGTGTGACG
>CBDTZF010000194.1:0-5179 GCA_965364825.1 uncultured Rhodocyclaceae bacterium
TTTCAGCGCGTCGGCATTGGGATCGGGGTAGCGGCGCAGATCGTCGTTCGCCGCCTTCGCAATCGCCGCAATCGCGTGCGGCGACGGGCCGTACGGGCTCTCGTTGGTATTGAGTTTGACCAGCTTTGTCATCTTCGGCTGCTCACCCGGTACATACGGGGTCAGACGATGGACGAGATCACTCCAGAATCGGCTCATGGCGCGGGTATTGGTCGGTTTTGAAAAGGGCCAAAGGGCAACGCGGCGATGGTATCATGGCCCCCTTGATCATCAGCATTGACCGGCCCGATAGCGGCACGGCAGGTAGCCACATGCGGCAAGCAGAAGTTGCGCGAAATACCCTCGAAACCCGAATCACGGTGCGTCTCGATCTCGATGGCAGCGGGGTCGGTGAACTCGACACCGGCGTTCCTTTTCTCGATCACATGCTCGATCAGATCGTGCGTCATGGCGTCGTCGATCTGAGCGTCAAGGCCGAAGGCGATACGCATATCGACGACCATCACACCGTCGAAGATGTCGGCATCACGCTCGGCCAGGCGTTCGCCCGCGCGGTGGGCGACAAGAAAGGTATCCGTCGCTACGGCCACGCCTACGTGCCGCTCGACGAGGCGCTCTCGCGCGTGGTGGTCGATTTCTCCGGTCGGCCCGGCTTGCATTATTTCGTCGATTACACGCGCGCGCGTATCAGCAATTTCGATGTCGACCTGGCGCGTGAGTTTTTCCAGGGCTTCGTCAATCACGCCGGTGTCTCAATGCACATCGACAATCTGCGCGGCGACAACGCCCATCATCAGATGGAAACGATCTTCAAGGCC
The DNA here is from genome assembly GCA_965364825.1 of uncultured Rhodocyclaceae bacterium. Lineage (GTDB taxonomy): Bacteria > Pseudomonadota > Gammaproteobacteria > Burkholderiales > Rhodocyclaceae > Nitrogeniibacter. Next base: position 819 of record CBDTZF010000194.1, read on the forward strand.
TTCGGGCGCGCCTTGCGCATGGCGGCCGAACTCGATCCGCGCGCGCAGGGTGTAGTGCCTTCGACCAAGGGGACGCTCTGAGCGCGTGTTGTAGCGTACCGTCTCGTCGTTCAATCCAGTGAGTCATTCATGATTGATGTTGCCGTCATCGATTACGGCATGGGTAATTTGCGTTCCGTCGAAAAAGCCATCGAGCATGTGGCCGGCTCGGCCGTGGTGCGTGTGACCGACGATCCGAAGGTGGTGGCCGATGCGCATCGCGTGGTGTTCCCCGGCCAGGGGGCCATGCCGGATTGCATCGCCGAACTGGAAGGGCGCGGTTTGCATGATGCAGTGCTCAAGGCGGCGGCCGAGAAGCCGTTTCTCGGTATATGTATCGGCTTGCAAATGCTCTTCGAGCACAGTGAAGAGGGCGATGTTGCGGGGCTCGGCCTGCTACGCGGCGCGGTGCGCCGCTTTCCCGAGGCGCAGATGCGGTGCCCGGACGGTGCACGGCTCAAGGTGCCACACATGGGGTGGAACGAGGTCTGGCATCACGGCGCACACCCCTTGTGGCGCGACATCCCCGATGGTGACCGCTTTTATTTTGTGCACAGTTACTACGTTGATGCGGCGCGCGACGATGTCGTCGCGGGGCACACTGATTACGGTATCCGCTTTACCAGCGCCGTCTCGCGGGATAACATTTTCGCGGTGCAGTTTCATCCTGAAAAAAGCGCCCGCGCCGGTCTGCAGTTGCTGACCAACTTCATTCGCTGGAATCCCTGAGCGGGACGCCAACGATTTTTTCCCGTTTCCCACGCAAAAGCGATTTCGCCCATGCTGCTGATTCCAGCCATCGACCTCAAGGACGGTCATTGTGTTCGCCTTCAACAAGGTGAAATGAACAATGCCACGGTATTTTCCGACGACCCGGCCGCCATGGCGCGGCACTGGATCAACCAGGGCGCACGCCGCCTGCATCTGGTGGACCTCAACGGCGCATTTGCCGGCAAGCCGATCAACGAGGAGGCCATCAAGGCGATTCTGGCCTCGGTGGACGACGATATTCCGATCCAGCTCGGTGGCGGTATTCGTGATCTCGAAACCATCGAGCGCTATCTCGATGACGGCATCAGCTATGTCATCGTCGGCACCGCGGCGGTGAAAAACCCCGGCTTCCTCCACGATGCCTGCAGCGCGTTTCCGGGGCACATCATGGTCGGGCTCGACGCGCGCGAGGGCAAAGTGGCGGTCGATGGCTGGTCGAAGATGACCGGGCACGACGTCGTCGATCTGGCGAAGAAGTTCGAGGACTACGGTGTAGAGGGCGTCATCTACACCGACATCGGACGCGACGGCATGATGTCCGGCGTGAATATCGAGGCCACGGTGCGGCTCGCCCAGGCCTTGCTGATTCCGGTGATCGCCAGTGGCGGCATCGCGTCGCTGGACGATATCGAGGCGCTGTGCGCGATCGAAGCGGAAGGTGTGACGGCGGCCATCACGGGGCGTGCGATCTACGAAGGATCGCTCGATTTCAGGGCAGCGCAGGCGCGCGCCGACGAGTTGACGGAGAATCGGGCTGGTGGCGAGGGGACGGACTGAAGCCATGCTCGCCAAGCGGATCATTCCGTGTCTGGATGTCAGCGCCGGGCGTGTCGTCAAAGGGGTGAACTTTGTCGAGTTGCGCGATGCGGGTGATCCGGTCGAAGTGGCGCGGCGCTACGATGAGCAGGGCGCCGACGAAATCACCTTTCTCGATATCACCGCCAGTTCCGACGACCGCGACATTATCCTGCACATCGTCGAGCAGGTCGCCGAGCAGGTCTTCATTCCGCTGACCGTCGGCGGTGGTGTGCGCACGGTGGCCGATGTGCGTCGTCTGCTCAACGCCGGTGCTGACAAGGTCAGTATCAACACGGCGGCGGTGACGCGGCCGGAAATAATCTCCGAGGCGGCCGGCAAGGTCGGCAACCAGTGCATCGTGGTGGCGATCGACGCCAAGCAGACCGGCCCTGACAAGTGGGAAGTGTTCACCCACGGTGGGCGGCGCAACACCGGCATCGACGCCATCGAATGGGCGCGTCGTGTCGAGGCGCTGGGCGCTGGTGAAATACTGCTTACCAGCATGGATCGCGACGGTACCAAAAACGGCTTCGATCTGGGGCTGACACGTGCAGTCAGCGATGCCGTGCGCATTCCGGTGATTGCCAGCGGTGGCGTCGGCACGCTGGCGCATCTGGCCGAAGGCGTGACTACCGGGCGGGCCGATGCCGTGCTGGCGGCCAGCATCTTTCATTTCGGAACGCATTCAGTGCATGAAGCAAAAACCTTCATGCGCGATCGCGGGATCGAGGTGCGACTGTGAACGACAACTTGACCCGCTGGCTCAACGAAGTCGCTTGGGATGATCAGGGCCTGGTGCCGGTCATCGCGCAGGACGCGGCGAGCGGAGAAGTGCTCATGTTCGCGTGGATGAATCGCGATGCGCTGACCCTGACGGCCGAACGCGGTGAAGCCGTGTACTGGTCGCGCTCGCGGCGCAAACTGTGGCACAAGGGCGAGGAGTCCGGCCATACCCAGAAGGTGGTCGAGATTCGTGCCGATTGCGATAAGGATGTCGTCCTGCTAAAGATCGAACAAACCGGCGGCATTGCCTGTCATACCGGGCGTCGGAGCTGCTTCTTTCATCGTCACACGGCCGACAACCAGTGGGAAGCCGTGGAACCGGTTCTCAAGGACCCAAAGGAAATCTATCAATGATCGATATCGCTGTGCTGAAGCGCGTGGCCGCGACCTTGGCAGAACGCAAGGCTGCAGATCCAGACGCATCCTATGTTTCCAGCCTGTATGAGAAGGGCACTGACGCGATCTGCAAGAAGGTGGCCGAAGAGTGCGCCGAGACCATCATGGCGGCGAAGGATGGCGATCGCTTGCACTTGGTCGCGGAAATCACCGATGTGTGGTTTCACACCATGGTGCTGCTGGCCCACTTCGGCCTGACGCTTGACGATGTGGTGGTCGAGTTCCGTCGCCGCGAGGGCATCTCCGGTATCGATGAAAAGAAATCTCGAAGCAATCCTCAATAGGACGAGATGATGACGGATTGTATTTTCTGCAAGATTGTCGCCGGCGATATCCCGTCGAAGAAGGTGTTTGAAGACGACGACATCATCGTCTTTCACGACATCCGGCCAGAGGCGCCGGTGCACTTGCTGGCGATTCCAAAAAAACACGTCGCCACGCTTGCCGAGGCGACGCCCGAAGACAACGCTGTACTGGGCAAACTGCTTCAGTCGGGTGCGCGGCTGATGGTCGATCAGGGCTGCGCCGACGGCTTCCGCACCCTGATCAACACCGGACGGGTCGGGCGGCAGGAGGTGTATCATCTTCACGTTCATTTTGTCGGCGGGCCGGACGTTCTGCCGCCAATGCTGAAGCGCTGAAACGCGCCGGGAGTTTGTTATGGGTTCACTCAGTATCTGGCACTGGCTGATCGTGCTGGTCATTGTCATGCTGGTATTCGGCACCAAGAAGCTGCGCAACATGGGCTCTGATCTGGGCGGCGCGGTCAAGGGCTTCAAGGAAGGGATGAAAGAGGCCGAGTCGCCGGAGGATGTCGGCAGGAGCGATCAGCTCGACAGCAAGACCATCAATTCCGAGGCCAAGGAAAAGGTCAATCACAATTCCTGAGCACGTAGCGTTCCGCTGACGCAGGCGATCTTGCGCGGCGCGGTACTGGCGGCTCGTTTCCGACCCCTCTTCTTTTTCTCGGCTCAACAATGTTCGATATCGGCTTTACCGAGCTCATGATCATTGGCGTGGTCGGGCTCGTCGTGATCGGGCCCGAACGGCTACCGCGCGTCGCACGCACGGTAGGGCACCTGATCGGCCGGGTGCAACGCTATGTGAGCGACGTGAAATCGGACGTCCAGCGCGAAATGCAGCTCGAAGACCTCAAGGATCTGCAGCGCGAGGTAAGCGATTCGGCGAAGGAACTGGAAAAGAGCATCCGCAAGGAAGCCGGCGCGCTCAAAGAGGATCTCGATCGCACGACCGAGTCCGTGCATGCTGCCGTTGAGAGTGCGTCAAAAAAAGGGTCTGCGACAGGCGCAGCCGAAACCGAAACCGAAACCGAAACCACGTCGAAACCTAATAGTGACGGAAATGACGAGCCCGATGCGCAACTCGCGCTGCATCTTGATCGCAAAGCGCCCGACGCGAATAATCCTCAAAACGGCAGTTGACCGCTTGTCGGCTCCGATCAATGTCTGAGCGCACTCGAATTTTTTCTCCGGGGCAGTTTCACCCGTTTGGTCCGTACGCGACGCGCCCGATTGCACGACGGGTGGGCCGCCTGCCTGGGTTGTCGAGTTTGG
>CBDTZF010000195.1:0-5132 GCA_965364825.1 uncultured Rhodocyclaceae bacterium
CACGCATGGACGAACAGTTCGCGCCACTGCCCACGCCACGCGATGATCGGCAACAGCAACAGCGCCGCGAGCGCAACGCGCACGAAAATCAGCGCTACCGGACCAAACTCGGGCGCTGCGGTGCGCATGAAGAGGAAGGAGGCGCCCCACAGCGCGGCCAGCGTCACCAATTCGAGGGCATCACGCGCGCGCATCGTTGCCTTTCAGTCCCTTCGCACCCTCCAGTTCGAGCAACGCCCGTTTGCGTGCCAGCCCGCCCGCATAGCCGGTGAGCGAGCCGTTGCGCCCGATCACGCGATGACAAGGAATGATCAGCCACAACGGGTTGCGTCCGATCGCGGCCCCGACTGCGCGCGCGGCCGTCGGACGCCCGAGTTGCGCGGCCAGCGCGCTGTAGCAGGTGGTAACGCCGAACGGCAGCTTCAGCAGCGCCGTCCATACCGATTCCTGAAATGGCGTGCCTTTGGGCGCCAGCGGCAGATCGAAGTCGTGTCGTTCGCCGGCAAGGTACGCCCGAACTTGTGCCGCCGCCTCGCGGCATAGCGCGTTCTCGGGCAGATCGAGCGGCGCGTCGTCGAATCGGGCGCTCATCAGGCCGGCATCGCTGGCGGTGATGTGTATGACGCCGAGCGGCGTATCGAAGCGGATGCCGGCGGTCGCGGTGTCCGGCGCGCTGGTTTTGATTGCGTCAAGCGGGGCGGCTTCCGGCGATGATGCCGGGTTGAAACCCGCCCTACGCTTCGCAATGGCAGCTTCGTGTGTGTGGCTCTGTCGAGAGGGTGTTTTCGTTTCTGTGGTCATCGTGAAAACCTCCGTTGGGTGTGGCGTGAGTCATGCCCGTCAGGCGTGCTACGCCGCAGATGCTGTTGTCCGGCTTCGTAGGTTGGGCTGACGAAGGAAGCCCAACATTCCGGTGGTCGCCAAATGCTGGGCTTCGCTGTGCTCTGCCCAACCTACCCGATATGGTTCGTTTGATCCTCGACAAGGCCGCGCGTTGCAAGCGCCACTCATGGTGTGCTCTCTCCGGCTTCGGCCAACGACGCCCATAAATGCATCACCGCGTAGGCGCGCCACGGCCGCCACGCTTCGGCCTGCTCGCGTGCGGCACGTGCCGTGCAATGGCCGAGCGCCGCGCGAATGCCGTAATCGCCGTCGGGAAAGGCATCGGGCCAGGCAAGTGCGCGCATGGCGATGTAATGCGCGGTCCATGGGCCGATACCCGGCAAGGCCTGAAGCTGGTTCAGCGTCGCCTGCACCTCGGCGCCGGGCGCGAGCACGAGCCGGCCAGCGGCAACGGCGTCGGCGAGCGCCACAATCACCTCGGCGCGCCGGCTGATGATGCCCAGTTCGGCGATGCGCGCGGGTGGCAGCGCGGCGATTTCCGTGGCCGACGGAAACACCGCGTCGACCTCGGGCCACGGCGTGTCGATTGGCGTGCCAAAGGCATGCACGAAGCGTCCGGCGAGCGTGCGCGCGGCCTTCACCGTGATCTGCTGGCCGAGCACCGCGCGCACCGCCATTTCGATGCCGTCGAAGGCCCCGGGCAGGCGCAGGCCGGGGCGCGGCGCGGCCAGTGCGCCAAGCGCCTGCGTGACTGCCTGTGGATCGGCGTCGAGATCGAACAAACGCCGCACGCGCGCCAGCACTTCCGGCACGACGGGCGCCAGCGACGGACTCATGCGCACCGCCATCGCGGTCTTTCCACCGCGCACCTGCAACCAGCCGGTACGGTCGCCGACACGCACGCTGCGCCGATAGTCACCCTCGCTGACGTCTTCGACGCCGGCGAGGGTGCGCGCGGCAAGAAAGTTGCGCAGGCGGTCGAGATCGAAGGGCGGACGCCATGCAAGCGTAAAGCTCAGCGCGTCGTCCGTCGCCGCCCGCCCCGGACGATTCTTGCGCAACGCCGAGGGCTGCAATCGGTAACGCCGCACAAACGCCGCTTCGAGCGCACGCAGGCTACCAAAACCGGCGGCGTGCGCCACTTCGGTGACCGGCAGCGTGGTATCGGTAAGCAAGTGCTTGGCGAGCAACAGACGTCGGGTGCGCAGGTAGTCGGCCGGCGCGACCCCAAAGTGCTGGCGAAACAGGCGACGCAGATGGCGCTCGGTGACACCGACGCGCGCCGCCAGCGAGGCGACGCTGAAACGGGCATCCGGCTGCGTATCGATCAACCCGGCGGCGGCATGCGCCAGCGTGGCCGAGGCATCCATTGCCGAGAGGCCCGGCGCGAGTTCAGGGCGGCAACGCAGACAGGGCCGAAAGCCCGCCGCTTCGGCCGCCGCGGCGCTGACAAAAAACTCGCACACTTTGCGACGCGGCGCCCGCACTCGACACACCGGTCGACAGTAAATGCCGGTCGAGCGCACGCCGATGAACACGCGGCCGTCGAAACGGGTGTCATGGGCGATAAAGGCGTCGTAGCAGCGGTCGGGATCGAGTTCCATGGGTGCATTATGGTGGCCGCAGCGAGGCGAGGCACGCACAAATCGGACATGGAAGCGGCGCGGGCGTTCGGACCGTCGCAAGCGTCGGCCGTGGGCGTCCATCATCGAACGCAACGACGGTGTGGATCCCCGCTTTCGCGAGGACGACAGCAAAGACGAGCGATGCGACGGCGTATTCTGGGCAGCTGGAAAGCACCATCAACATCACTCCCGCGCACGCGGGAATCCACTTCTCCATCTGACAGCCGACGCCCCACACCATGCCCGCACTCTGGATGATCGTCGCCAGCCTGCTGTTTGCTCTGATGGGGGTGTGCGTCAAGCTCGGGGCCGATCGCTTTTCCACTGCCGAACTGACCTTTGTGCGCGGGCTGGCCGGGGTGATGCTGATGACGGCGCTGATGGCGGCGCGCGGCACCGCCTGGCGCACGCCGCACTGGCGGCTGCAGTTGTCGCGCGCGGTGGCCGGTTCGCTGGCGCTGGCCTGCTATTTCTTCGCCATCGGCATCCTGCCGCTGGCGACGGCAGTGACGCTCAATTACACCTCGCCTCTTTTTGTCGCGCTGCTGCTCGCGCTGTGGTTTGGCGAACGGCTGCACCGCCGGGCGATCATCGCGGTGATGCTGGGCTTTGTCGGCGTGGTGGTGCTGCTGCGCCCGACGCTGGTCGCCGACCAGTGGCATGGCGCGCTCGCCGGTCTGGGCACCGGTATGATCGCCAGCCTCGCCTACATTCATGTGCGCGAACTGGGCCGCGCCGGCGAGCCGGAAGCGCGCACCGTGTTCTATTTTTCGCTCGTCACCGCGCTCGGCGCCCTGCCCTTCGTGCTGCTCGGCGATGGCTTTCACGCGTCCGATGCGGAGGGCGCGGCGATGCTTGTCGGGGTTGGTCTGTTCGGCACCGGCGCGCAACTGGCGATGACGCGCGCCTACCGCTTTGGCGCCACACTGGTGGTAGCGAACCTGGCCTACACCACGGTGGTTTTCGCCAGCCTGTTCGGCGTGCTGTTGTGGGACGAGCCCTTGTACACCCCGGCGCTCGTCGGCATGAGTATGATCGTCGTCAGCGGCGTGCTGATTTCGCTCACCCGGCGCGCTACGCCATACCCGCGCTGATTGAAGCCTACGCATGCGCTCGTTATAGTACCGACAGTCAACCCAAACACAGGAGATCGTCATGATTACCAAGGAAATAAAAGGCAACCTGGTCGAGGTGGCGATCTTCGGCGAGTTTACGCTCGCCGACTACAAGGAATTCGAGGAGGTCGCCAACTACCGGATCAAGTTCGAAGGCGAGGTCAATCTGCTCATCGACCTGCGCGATATGACCGGCTTCACCATCGACGTGGCGTGGGAGGAAATCCGCTACAGCCGAACGCATGCGATGGACTTCGGCAAGATTGCAGTCATCACCGAAGATCAGTGGATGACCTGGAGCGCGTGGATTTCGCAGCTGTTCGTCGAGGCCGACGTGCAGGTCTTCCCCAACGATGTCGAAGCGCGGAGCTGGCTGGAGGGCGAACAAGTTGTCTGACATTCCTGCCGAGGGACTCACCACACTCGCCACGCCGGCGCAGGTGCTCGCCTATCTCGATGCGCCCGACTGGGTGATCGTCGACTGCCGGCATGACCTCGCCAATCCCGACTTCGGCGCCGCCGCTTTTGCCGACAATCACCTGCCGGGCGCGCAGTTCCTGCATCTCGATCAAGATTTGTCGGGCCACAAGACCGGCACCAACGGCCGCCACCCCTTGCCCGACCCCGACGCCCTCGCGCTGTGCCTCGGCAGCATCGGTATCGATAACGACACCCAGGTGATCGCCTACGACGACGCCGGCGGCATGTTCGCCGCGCGCCTGTGGTGGCTGCTCAACTGGCTCGGCCACACCCGCGTCGCGGTGCTCGACGGCGGCTATCAGGCGTGGTGTCGCGAGGCCAAGTTGCTCACCCGTCAGTTATCCACAGCACGCCCGGCCACCTTTACGCCACACCTCCAACCGCTCGCGGTCGATGTCGGTTTTGTCGTCGAACACAGCGGCAGCGATGCCGTTTCGCTTGTCGATGCGCGCAGCCCCGACCGCTTCCGCGGCGAAAACGAAACCCTCGATCCGGTTGGCGGCCACATTCCCGGCGCGACCAATCGCTTCTTCAATGACAACCTGCAGGACGACGGCCGCTTCAAACCGGCCGCCACGCTGCGCGCCGAATTCGAGGCCCTGCTCGCCGGCCGCGATCCCGCGCAGATCATCCACCACTGCGGCTCCGGCGTCACCGCCTGCCACAACGTACTCGCCATGGAAATCGCCGGCCTGCGCGGCGGACGCTTGTATGCCGGGTCGTGGAGTGAGTGGTGTGCGGACGAGAGTCGGCCGATGGCTTTGGGGGCGACGTAAAAGGCAAGCAGGGTGTGCACCCCTACGAAGTGAGCCAGGCGGCCAACGACCTCGCGACACACGTAGCCCGAATGCCGCGCAGCGGAATTTAGGATTTTTCGGGCGCTGGGCGACCCGCCCCGGATTGCGGCCTGTAGCCTTCATTCGGGCTACCCGTACCGAAAAAACCCGGTCGGTCACTCTCGTTCGGCGCGCGTAAGATGACATTGCACAGGTTTTCAGCATCGCACTACCGCACGCGCGTCGGCTCCGCCGGCTGCGGCGCCGCAATCTGAAACACCACTTCTCCTGAC
>CBDTZF010000196.1:0-5108 GCA_965364825.1 uncultured Rhodocyclaceae bacterium
TTCTTGAAGAACTCGGCGATCCCTTCCATGTCACCCTGGGCGGTCGAGCCGAGCAACCACATGAGCAGAAAGAAGGCCATCATCGCGGTCACGAAGTCAGCGTAGGCGATCTTCCATGCGCCACCGTGGGCGCCGCCCCCGCCCTTCGTGATCTTCTTGACGACTATCGGTTGTTGGGTATCGTCGCTCATGCGGAATGTGCGTCAGGGAAGCGCTGAAGAAATGAGCGAGCGGGATGAAGCGCGAGGCGCGCGGCGCAACGCCACACTCGCCCGCGCAGCCATTTATCCAGCGTTGCCCTCGTGGCGATGACCCTCACCGCTCAACCCTTGCGACTCTTCACTTCTTCTTCCAGTTCGCTGAAGCTCGGCCTTTCGGTCGAGAACAACACCTTGCGGCCGAATTCGATCGCCACCTGGGGCGCATAGCCGTTCATGCTGGCGAGCAGCACCACTTTCATGCATTGGTAGATCTTGCTGCCTTCCTCGACCTTCTGTTCAAGCTGGCCAGCGATTGGCGCCACGAAACCGTAGGAAACCAGAATACCGAGGAAGGTGCCGACCAGCGCACCGCCGATCATCTTGCCGAGCACCGCCGGCGGCTGACCGACGGAGCCCATCACATTAACCACGCCCATCACCGCCACGATGATACCGAAGGCCGGCACCGAGTCGGCCACCTTGGCCATCACATGCGCCGGTCCGTGCGCTTCCTGATGATGGGTTTCGATTTCCATGTCCATCAGACTCTCGATCTCGAACGCATTGAGGTTGCCACCCACCATCATTCGCAGGTAGTCGGTCAGAAATTCGACCGCATGATGATCCGCGAGGAAGGTCGGGTACTTCGAAAAAATCGGGCTGGCTTCAGCGTTTTCGATGTCGCCTTCGATCGACATCAGTCCTTCCTTGCGCACCTTGGCGAGCATCTCGTACATCAAGGACAGCACGTCCATGTAGTACGCCTTGGTGTAGGACGAACCCTTGAGCACCGAAGGCAGCGCGCCCATCGTCGCCTTGATCGCCTTGATTCCGTTGCTGGCAACGAAGCCGCCGATCATCAATCCGACGATGGCAATGTATTCGGTGGGCACCCACAGCGCCGCCAGCGAGCCGTGAACAGCGTAAGTGCCCAGCGAGGCGGCAAGCACAATGACGTAGCCGATGATGAGAAACATCGATGCAACCCTTGTTGATAGGCGGATGAGCGGGAGATGCGCGATCGCCACATGCGTCGCGGTTCAAGGCTGCTAACGGCGCAGTCACTCGAAACTTGAGATCCTCGGGGGTGCAAAACCGCGTGGCACAGCGCTCCGGTCCGAGTTGCGCGGCGCGAACGTGCGCTCTCCCCCCAGTTGCGCCTTTCGAGCACGCAAAAAAAAGGCCGCCGGAAGTTTCCCGGCGGCTCGAACCCCTTGCGGAGCAAGGAGGAGGTCAGACTATGGTGTTACGTTCAGGCGTGCTTTTGCGTGTGCGGCGACCCTTGCCGGCACGCGAAGGCATGTTGCATAGGCCGCACACGTATTCATGCGTCGGGTCATACGCATGTGCGACGTAATTTCCGCCGCAAGATGTGCAGGTGGCCTGATCAAGCAAATCGGCTTCGAAGAAGCGCACCAGCGTCCACGCGCGGGTCAGACTCAGCACTTCTTCCATGTCTTCCGCTTCAATGTGATCGCTGTAGAGGCGGAAGGCTTTGAGTATTGCGTCAAGATCGGACAGACCGGCTTCCGTCTTCATGAAGCGGAAGAAGGACATGAACAGCGATGAATGCACATTCGGCTGCCAAGTCATGAACCAGTCGGTGGAGAACGGCAGCATGCCCTTCGGGGGCGAGACGCCGCGCACTTCCTTGTAAAGCTTGAGCAGACGTTCGCGGCTCAGCTTGGTTTCGCTTTCGAGCATCTGCATGCGTGCGCCCAACTCGATCATCGCGACGGCGCGCTGGATGTCTTCGGCTTCAGCAAGGACGGTCTTGTTACGCATGAGCGGCTCCGTGGGCGATCAGGCCAGCGCTTCGACCGGCTGGCTGGCGGCGACGATGGCCGCGTGCAGCGCCGAGGTGGAAGCATCGCGACCCTTGCCGCTGAGCATGCCGAGCACCGCACTATCGCTGAAGCGGAAGCGGCACAACACCATTTGCTGACTGGCCATGCGGGCGACCTGTCCGGTGGTGAGATTTTTGAGCATGTCGGCGACGTCGGCCGCAATCCCCAAACGGAACATTGCCGCTTCCCGATCCTCGCGCACCATTTGTTGGGCGAGCATGAGATAGGCGAGATTCAGCTCCCGTATTTCATCTTGTAAGTCGGCTTGCTTCATTGAGACCTCCTGACCAATTTCGCGCTGACTGCATGTTGGGAGCCATTTTGCTCGCCGGCAGACCAGATGGGTATCGGGCAGGGGGGTAAGTTGATGTACAACTTTGCTTACAACTCCGTGTCAGGATTAGTCTGACATGATGTTAAATTTTGTTACGAAGTACTTTGACGCGCCGGGCGGTGCCGGGCAGGGGATGATGGATCAGGCGATTTGGCGGACGTTGCCCTGATCCTGCAGCCTTTCCAGCATAGCGCCGACCGACATCGGCCGTCCGAAGAAATAGCCCTGAAAAAAACCGCAATTCTCGCCTTTGAGTCGGTCGACCTGACCGGTCGTTTCGACGCCTTCGGCCACAGTGGCATGGTGCATGCTGTGCGCCAGCGCAATGATCGCGCGCACAATCGCTGCATCCTCATCGTCCACACACAGGTCATTCACGAAAGATTTGTCGATCTTGATGACGTCGATCGGGAAGCGCTTCAGATACGCCAGCGACGAATATCCGGTGCCGAAGTCATCCACCGAAATCCGCACGCCCATGTTGCGCAGCGCGCGCAACATGCCGGCCGCGGATTCTGCATCATGCATCAGTGACGATTCGGTGATCTCCAGCACCAGGCAGGCCGACGGCAAGCCCGATCGGGTCAGCGCATCGCGCACGGATTCGAGCAGTCGTGGCTGACCAAACTGCATCGCCGACACATTGACCGAAACATACATCTCGCTGTGCCCCGCTTCGCGCCAGCCCTGACACGCCACACACGCCGCCTCCAGCACCCAACCGCCGATGTCGATGATCAGCCCGGTCTCGTCCGCCAACGGAATGAAGCCATCGGGTGCCACACGGCCGAGGCGCGGATGATTCCAGCGCACCAGCGCCTCCGCGCCGACGATGCGCCCGCCATCGGCATCAACCACCGGCTGGAATTCGAGGAACAACTCCGCACGCTCGACCGCATGGCGCAGATCTGCTTCCAATACCACGCGCTCGGCCGACGACGCGTTCATGCTGTGCTCGTAGACCCGGTAGCCATTGCCGCCGGCCCGCTTGGCCAGCCCGCTGGCGGTCTCGGCATTCATCAGCAGGTCATACACCTCGCTGCCGTCAGCGGGAATGCGCACCACGCCGATGCTCGGCGTGATGAACAACTCGATGTCGTCCTTCAAGAACGGGGCATCGAAGGTCTTGATGATCCATTCGGCAAACACCTCGATGTCGCTGTCGCGCTTGACGTCGGGAAGAAACACCGCGAATTCGTCGCTGCCCAGGCGCGCCAGCACCGCGCCCCCCGGCACAGCATCACTCAAGCGTCTGCTGATCTGCTGAATGATTGCATTGCCCGCTTCGTAGCCGAAACTGGCGTTGATACGCAAGAAGCGATCGATGTCGATCACCAACAATGCGGCCCGTCGCGCCTGTCTCCCCTGACCACTATCGTTGATCCAGTCTGATACACGCGTGCAGAACAGGTTGTGATTGGGCAGGTCGCTGAGTTTGTCGAAATTGGCCAATTGGCGGATGTGATGGTCGGCACGTCGTACCGCCCGGCGTGCCGCGGCGCCGCGCAACTCGCGCTCGATCACCGGCACCATGTGCTCGTAGTCGCCCTTGCCGACGAAATCGCTCACGCCGTCGTACATCGCGGATACCGCAAGCTGGTTGCTGATACACCCGGAGTGGATGATGAAGGGAATATCGCGGCCGCTGCGCTTGAGCACATCGAGCGCGCCGAGGGCATCGAAGCCCGGCATGTTGTGATCGGAGATGATCAGGCGCCAGTTGTCGCTGGCCAGCGCCTTCGCCATGTCGACGGCAGAATCGACACGCAGATAATCGATGTGCACGCCGCGCCGTGCGAGTTCGGATTTGAGCAAAAACGCATCGTCATGCGAGTCGTCGACGATCAGCACGCGAACTGGCACCCCAACGGCGGTTTCACCGCCCGGTGAGGAATGTTCCGGTAAAGAAGGCTTCAGCTCAGGGCTTGGCATGCTGGACCCGCGAGGCTTGCGCCGTGTCGTCGGCTGTGTCGGCTTCATCAGCTGCGGCGTCGACATTCGCGTCGGTTGGCGCAAGCATCATCGTTGCCAGCACGTCACGCGCACCGCGTTGCTGCACCGTCGCAACCTGGTTCCGGCCTTGTGCCTTGGCGACGTACGCCGCCTGATCGGCGCGCTTGACCATCGCGTCGGCGTCAGCCATGCCGCTGTCACGCTGCGCCACCCCGACACTGATCGACATACGCTGACGCGTCTCCCCGATCTTCACGCGCGCGCCATGCACGGCCAGGCGCAAGCGCTCGGCACAACGCAAGGCATCGGCCAGCGTGGTGTCCGGACACAGCACCAGAAATTCGTCGCCGCCGGTGCGCGCCACCATATCCTGCGAACGCACCACCTGCTTGAGCGCCGCGGACGCCTGCCGCAAGACCTCGTCACCAACGTCGTGGCCGTGGCTGTCGTTGATCTGTTTGAAGTGATCGACGTCGATCATCATGCAAGAGAGGGGCCGGCGTGAACGCGAGGCGCTGGCCCATTCCTGACGCGTGCGTTCGATGGCGTAGCGGCGGTTGGGAAAACCGGTCAGCGGATCGGTCAGCGCCGCCTCCTGCAGGCGCCGGTTGCTCACCGCCAGTTCGGCGGCAAAGCGCCGGATCTGCTCGCGGTCGCGCTCCACTTCCTGCTGCAGGCGAATGACGCGATGGCCGGCGCGCAGGCGGGCCGCCAGCACACGCGGCCGGATCGGTTTGGCGACGAAATCGTCGACGCCGTGTTCAAACGCTTCGA
>CBDTZF010000197.1:0-5106 GCA_965364825.1 uncultured Rhodocyclaceae bacterium
CGCACCCCACCTGCGCGGCAATTTCCCGATGCAGGTTGCGATAGCGCGCTTCGACCCGTTCGCCGAACACCGGGTCGCCGACGAAATGGAAGCGGGCGTCGATGATCAGCCAGTCCGCGGGCGTGAGGTGTTGTTCGATCGCCGGATAGATTTCTGCCTGCTCTTGCTGCATGTGCTCGTGCATCAAGCGGGTGTACGCGGCGGCGTCGGCTTCCACGCTGGCGCGCGGCATGATGGCGCCATCGATGATCGCCTGCAGATCTTCGACCAGCCGTTCGCCGCAGCGGGCAATGCGTATATGCTGATCGGCCAGTTGCGCCGTCGTCTCGCCGAGCTGTGGTGCGTAGTCAAGCACCGCGGCGTAGGCGCAGTCCTCGCGCGGGTGGTGGTAGCGGTCGGGATAGTGCGTCATGTAGTGCATGACATCGACGATCAGTTCGTAGTCTGGCCGCGCGCCTTCATGAAACCGCGCGATCTGGGCATCGATGACATCAAGCAGGCGGATGAAGTTTTCGTGCTCGGCCTTCCATTTGGTGATGTGCTGGTTCATGGTCGTCTCCTGATAGCGAAGCAGGTGCTCAGGGAAGCGTGCCTTTGCAGTGCTGCATAAGATGAATTTAGATTGACTCTTTAAAAGAGTCAAATAAAATGCATCTTATTTTTACCGCGTGCGGTTTTACCCGCAGAAATGCGGGTTCGATCAACCACTTCCATCGGAGGCCACGATGCAACTTCCCGATTTCTTCAACCAGGCGCCGCGCATTCGCGTGCGCGATCCGCTGGCCGCCTTCCTGGGCGCGGCGCAGAACGGTGTGCTCGATTACGGTTACGAAGATGCCGTCAAGCTGGCGGGGCACTCGTGCCCCACGGTGGCGTCGGCGTACCTGATGACGCGCCGTGCGCTCGCCGCGCTCTATCCGGACGACCTGCCGGAGCGTGGCGGTGTGCGGGTGGAGTTTGCAGATACGCTCGAGAGCGGCGTCACCGGCGTGATCGCCAGCGTCGTGACCTTGCTGACAGGTGCCGCGCAACAGGGCGGTTTCAAGGGCATTGCCGGTCAATTCGTGCGGCGCGATCTGCAAAGTTTTTCGGTCGAACTGCCACTCGCGCTGCGCTTCACGCGGCTCGATTCGGGCGCGGCGGTGGACGCAGCTTCAGACCTTTCGCGCGTGCCGCCTGAAGCCGAGATGGCGACGCTGCTGAGCCGTTGCATTCAGGGCGCGGCCGACGCTGCCGAGCAGCAGCGTTTTGGCGAGCTGTGGCAACGTCGAGTGGAACGCTTACTACTCGATCATGCCGACGACGACGCCGTTTTCCAGGTCGTCGCGGTCGAGAAATAGCACCGGGCGAGGCGTCTGTCTTGCTGCCCGGTGCCCGCCATCTTCAGTCCATGGCGCGCCGTCAGGACTTCAAACGCGCGTCCATGCTGATCTCCGCATTGAGCACCTTCGATACCGGGCAGCCGCCCTTCGCCTTGCCGGCCGCGTCCTGAAAGGCCGCGTCGTCGGCGCCGGGGATGCTGGCGGTGACATCGAGATGGATTTTCGTGATCGCAAAACCACCGTCTTTTTCTTCTATGGTGACGGTCGCGGCCGTGTCGATGCTGTCGGCCGTCAAGCCGGCTTCGCCGAGGATCATCGACAAGGCCATCGAAAAGCATCCCGCATGTGCAGCGCCAATCAATTCTTCCGGATTCGTCCCGGCGGCGCCCTCGAAGCGGGTTTTGAACGAATACGGCGTGTCCTTCAACACGCCGCTCGCGCTACTGAGTTTGCCTTGTCCTGATTTGAGATCACCTTGCCAGTGGGCGGATGCCTTGCTGTTCATTGTCTTTCTCCTTGTCTCGCAGGTTGGAAATCAAGCGCGTCGATGAATGCGTCGTGTGCCGGTTCGGCACGCCGGGCGGAATTCGATAAGCCCGGTGAATTCGCAGACCGGCCGGATCGGAAATAGTTCTCGCGTGCTGCCGTGACCGCCGCGTCGACGCTGGCACGATGGGTCGCCAATAACCCCGCCGCGGAGTAATCTGGTACTCCTGCTCAAACGCCCGTGGATACCCGTCAGAATGCACCCCGCCGATCGTGACGAAGCCTTATCCACGCTTGAACTCCGGCCCGATGCCCTGCCGACGGAAATCAAGCGCGCGTTTCGCCGTCTGGCGATGCAGTGGCACCCGGACCGGAACGGCGGAGACGGCGCGGTAGAGCGATTTCGCACCATCAAGGCGGCGCACGATTATCTGTTGCGCGGCGGTGCCGAGCCGTCCGCCGAGGATGCCGAAACTGCGCCGCCGCGGGGCGAGGATCAAGTGGAAACGCTGTGGCTGGACGTGGAAGAAGCCGTGTTTGGCGGCGCCCATGTGGTCGAACTCGAGCGGCCCGAGCCGTGCGCGGAGTGTGACGGCGTGGGCAGCATCAAGTCGTTCTTCACCCGCCTGTGTTTTGAATGCTACGGCAGCGGACGCATGCGCACGGACACTGGCCTGGCACCATGCACGGCATGTAACGGCAAGGGCTATGCGTCCGATTCGCCGTGCACCGCATGCGACGGCACCGGCACCCGCCATGCCGGCCGGCGTGTGAAGGTCACCGTTCCGGCTGGCATGTGGCCGGGGCGCACGCTGCGCCTTGCCGGCAAAGCCGTAGCGAGCGGCGATCTGCCGCCGGGCGACCTGCTGCTGGTGACCCGCTTGCGCACCCATGCCCTGTTCCAGCTTGATGACGATGCACTCGAAGTGGCGGTGCCCGTGCCGCTGTTTGAAATGCTTGCCGGCGGCGACCTGTCGGTGCCGGTGCCGGGCGGCGTTGAAACCGTCGCCGTCAAGCCGGGAACGGCGGTCGAGACACGCCTCAACCTGACCGGCCACGGCCTTCCCCTGCGTGCCGGCGGTCGCGGCGCACTCACCGTGGTGCTCGAACCGGTGATGCCAGAGGCATTCGGCAAGGCAGACGTCGAGGCGTTGCGAACGCTGCAGGAAGCGCTTGCCGGCCGCGAGGCCAAGCTCTATCCCTCACTCGTCGAATGGCGCAAACGCTGGATCGCAAGCGCGCCGAAGAAAGCCGGCGCATCGCGAAAACGGCGCAGCGGCTGAACCGATCGCGCTTGCCAGACAAGCCTAGCCCGGATGCAGGCCAACGGCCGAAATCCGGGAGTGGTCGTAGGACATCAACGCGGTCGAATTAGCCCCGCTGTTGAGACGCATCGATCAGCCGTGTTGCGGATAATCGCGGATTCCGCTGCGCTGCATCCGGGCGACGATGGCTCAAATTAATGACGATCATTTGAGTCTCGGGATCGTTCGCGCGAAGGTTGATGGCGACGCGGCGCTTGAGCGAATCGCGCACGGGCAGTAGAGGCGGTGCGCAGCGACAAACGACTCGCGCAGATCGAGCGATTGGCCGCGTCGCGAGCCCGGTGCGGACGGCGCGACAACATAAAAGTTCCGCCAATCGATCTGAAAAAACGGCGGAGCTCTGATAATCTGGTCGGGAAACTTCAGGTCAGTGACTCTCGGGCTGGCCCCGGCGTTGCGTCGGCCACAACAAGAACAAACTGGAAGAACGAGACGGTGTGATGCAAAGTTTCAATCTCAGAAAGGGTCTGAACCTGCCCGTGACGGGTGCGCCCGAACAGAAAATCCATGCGGGCGCCGAGATCCGGTCGGTGGCCGTGCTGGGTCCCGATTATGTCGGGCTGAAGCCGCGGATGTTGGTGCAGGAAGGCGATGTGGTGGTGCGCGGCCAACCGCTGTTCTGTCACAAGGACGCGCCAGAGGCAATGATGGTGGCGCCGATGACCGGACGGATTGCGGTGATCAATCGCGGCGCCCGGCGGGTGTTGGAGAGCGTAGTGGTCGAAATCACCGACGCCGATGACACGGGCCTGGATTTCAGCGCGGTCGGCAATGCCGACACCGTGGCGGGTGTGACCGAAAAACTCTGCGCCGCCGGGTTGTGGACCGCGCTTCGCACGCGGCCCTATTCGAAGATGCCGCAGCCGGGCACGCAGCCGCAGGCGATCTTTGTCACCGCGATAGACACCGAACCGCTGAGCGCCGATGCCGCGCTGGTGATCGGGCAGGCCGAAGCGGCGTTCGTTGCCGGTCTCAAGGCGGTAAGCCGGTTGACCGAGGGCAAGACGTGGCTGTGCCACGCGCCGGGCGATGCGATCCCCGGTGGTGACCTGCCCGGTGTCGAGGCGGCGGCGTTTTCCGGCCCGCATCCCGCGGGACTGGCGGGGACACACATCCATTTTCTGCATCCGGTGCGCGCCGAAAGCGAGGTGTGGACGATTTCGTATTCTGACGTGATCGCCATCGGCCGGCTGGTGCTGACCGGGCATCTCGACCCGGCCATCGTGATCGCCGTGTCCGGCCCGGCGGCGGCCAAACCGCGTCTGATGCATTCGGTGATGGGCGCCTCGACCGAAGATATCACCGCGGGCGAGCTTGGCATCGACGCGCCGGTGCGGGTAATTTCCGGGTCGGTGCTGAGCGGGCGGCTGGCCGACGGGCCGCTGGCTTATCTGGGCCGGTTCGCGCGCCAGGTGACGCTGATCCGCGAGGATCACGAGCAAATCCCGTTGGGCTGGATCCGGCCGATGCCGAACAAGTACGCGGTGCAGCCGGTGCTGGGCTCGGCCTTTACGCGCAAACTCTACAACTTCACCAGCAATCTGAATGGCGGGCGACGCGCGATGGTGCCGATCGGGACATTCGAGGAATTGATGCCGCAGGACTACCTGCCCACGCAACTGCTGCGCGCGCTTCTGGTGATGGATACCGACACCGCCCAGGCGCTGGGCGCGCTGGAGCTGGACGAAGAGGATCTGGGGCTGGTGGGTTTTGCCTGCCCGGCCAAATACGAATACGGAATGGCGTTGCGCGACAGCCTGACCAGGATCGAGAAGGAGGGCTGAGCCCATGGGTTTGCGCAGCTTCCTTGACCGGATCGAGCCGAATTTCACCCCGGGCGGCAAGTACGAGAAACTGTTTCCGCTCTACGAGATGGTGGAGAGTTTTCTCTATACCCCCAAGGCGGTGACCACCGTCGCGCCGCATGCCCGTTCATATGTCGATATGAAACGGATCATGACCTATGTGGTGAT
>CBDTZF010000198.1:0-5104 GCA_965364825.1 uncultured Rhodocyclaceae bacterium
TGATCGAGGCGCTGAATCTGGACCCCGGGATACGCGTCGACAGTCACGGCAGTGAGAAGTCGCTGTTCGAGGCGTTGCGAGACGATTACGAGATCACCGTGCTGACGCCGCCGGTGGTGGAAGCCTACGCCGCCCGCATCGAGTCTCCGGCGCTTGACGCGCTGTTGGCCACCGAGCGGCGCAGCGAGTTGATGGCGTATCTGTACGACCGCCATGTGATTGACCTCGTCCTCGAACATCCCGGCGCGGCCCTGGATGCCGTGGCGCTGCTGGGCATGCTGCGCAAGCTGCAGCCGCGGGAATACTCGATCGCGTCGAGTCATCTGGCGAATCCGGAAGAGGTCCATCTCACGGTGGCGGCGGTGCGCTATACCAGCCACGAGCGGACACGCCACGGGGTCGCCTCCACCTTTCTGTGCGATCTGGTCAAGCCCGGGGACCGGGTGCCGATCTACTTGCGTGCCAACAAGCATTTCCGCCTGCCGGAAAACCCCGACACACCGCTGATCATGGTGGGGCCAGGTACCGGGGTCGCGCCTTTCCGGGCGTTTTTGCAGCAGCGCGAGGAACTGGGTGCCAGCGGTGCCAACTGGCTGTTCTTCGGCAATCCGCATTTTTACACCGACTTCCTGTATCAGACCGAATTCCAGGCCTGGCTCAAATCGGGCGTACTGAGCCGGCTCGATGTGGCGTTCTCCCGCGACGAAGCGGAGAAGATCTACGTCCAGCAGCGCATGCGGGAGCGCGGCGCGGAACTCTACCGCTGGCTCGAGGAAGGCGCGCACTTGTATGTCTGCGGCGATGCCGAACGCATGGCGCCGGATGTCAACGATGCCCTGATCGAGATCGTCAGCGAGCACGGCGGCCATTCACCGCAGGCCGCCATCGACTACGTCAAGCAGCTGCAGCGTGACAAGCGCTACCAGCGCGATGTTTATTGAACGAGGCCCGAGATGACCACCCCCGACCGCAGCCACGATATAAGCCAGCCGCTCGAGACGCTGCACCCCAACGAACGCCTCAAGGCCAATAGCCGCTATCTGTGCGGCACCATTGCGCAGAGCCTGGCGGATCCCCTCACCGGTGCGCTGGCGCCGGACGATACCCAGCTGACCAAGTTCCACGGTTTCTATCAGCAGGATGACCGCGATCTGCGTGACGAGCGGCGGCGCCAGAAGCTGGAGCCGGCCTACCAGATGATGCTGCGCCTGCGCCTGCCCGGCGGCACCTGCACGCCCGAACAGTGGCTCAAACTCGATGATATCGGGCGCCGTTACGGCGATGGCGGTTTGCGCCTGACCACGCGCCAGACCTTCCAGTTCCATGGCGTGCTCAAACGCGAACTGGGCACCACCATGCAGGAAATCAACTCGGTGTTGCTCGACACCATGGCCGCGTGCGGCGACGACACCCGCGGTGTTATGGGCGCGGTCAATCCGCATCAAAGCGCGCTACACGCGGAAGTCCAGCACCATGCAAAACGCATCAGCAATCACCTCGCCCCGCGGGCCGGCGCTTATCGGGAAATCTGGCTCGATGGCAAACGCGTCGATCCGGACAAGGACAGCGAACCGATCTACGGCCCGACCTATCTGCCACGCAAATTCAAGATCGGCTTCGCGGTGCCGCCGGTCAACGATATCGACGTCTACAGCCAGGACCTGGGCTTTATCGCCATCGCGGACAACGGCGTGCTGCAGGGATTCACGGTCTGCGTCGGCGGCGGCATGGGCAACACCGACAACGACCCCGGCGCCTATCCGCGCCTCGCCGATCCGATCGGCTTTTGCCGTCCGGAGCAGATGGTCGAACTGGCGGAAACCGTCGTCGGCGTGCAGCGCGACTTTGGTGACCGGGTCGATCGCATGCGCGCACGCTTCAAGTACACCCTCGACAAGCACGGTCTGGACTGGTTCAAGGCCGAGCTCGAGGAACGTCTGGGCTGGTCTCTGGAGCCTGCCCGAGACGTGAACTTCGAGCAAAACGGCGACCGCTATGGCTGGATCGAAGGCGATGACGGTTCCTGGCACTACACCCTGTTCATCGAGAACGGGCGTATCCGCGACTGGCCGGACTACTCGTTGATGAGCGGGCTTCGGGAAATCGCGCAGGTGCACCGCGGTGAGTTTCAGGTGACCCCCAACCAGAATCTGGCGATTATCGGTATTGCGCCGGGGCAACAGGACACCATCGAGCGCCTGCTGCGCGATCATGGCCTGCTGGCCCACGCGCGCCGGCAGAGTGTCCTGCGGCGCAATTCCATGGCCTGCGTGGCCCTGCCCACCTGCGGGCTGGCGATGGCGGAGAGCGAACGCTATCTACCGGACCTGATGACCAAACTTGAAGCGCTGGCCGAGAAGACAGGCATCGCCGACACCCCGATCATCACCCGCATGACTGGCTGCCCCAACGGCTGCGCCCGGCCCTACCTGGCGGAAATCGGCTTCACCGGCAGGGCGCCGGGCAAGTACAACCTGTACCTGGGCGGTGGCTTTCATGGCCAGCGGCTCAACAAGTGCTACCTCGAGAACGTCGGCGAGGCGCAGATTCTCGAAACCCTCGAAGGGCTGTTCCAGCACTATGCCCGCGAGCGCCAGCCGGACGAGCCGTTCGGCGACTTCGTGATCCGTGCCGGCTACGTGCCGGAAGTTACCGCCGGACGCCACTTCAACGACTGACGACACCCCGACGCAAGCCAACCATCAGACCGTTGCCGCCCGTCCGGCGTCTGAGTTTGCGCGAAACGTAGCGCAGACCATTACATCTACGTCCGTGTCAGAGCGATTCCGCTGACACGGGTCAAGCAACGCCCTCTCGCGGTCTGAATCACCTCTTGCCGATCTTCTCGGCGTTCGCTGGTCGGCTCCACAGCGTCGAGCCTATCGCGCCAGGCACGGACAATCCCCCACGCGCCATTGAGGAACATCTCAACCTCGACGAACGCGACGACCGGCGCGTCTCCGCTATTACGACTGTCCGGCGAGTATTTGCGCCCAAGCCTCAGCTCGCCACCAACCAAGCGCAGACCGGACCATCCGAACAGGCCAACCCCCATCGCGAATGCGCGAAATGCGCGAAATGCAGCGAATTTCTTGCCCATCGGAACGCCTCGGCGACAAAGTCGCGATCAGGGTTTCCTACGTCTGGGTGCAAACCCGCCGATCGCACAAATCATTTCTGCACCTGAATCGCCACCTATCGACTTTGGCGCGGATCAGAAATCAGGCTGGTAGGTCGCGTTGAACGCAGCAAAGCCCGGCATATCGGAGGGGCGAATGTTGGGTATCAAGTCGTGACCCCTATTGTCTTGATCTGCCGTCCGTGCAAATCGGCTGCTTCTCCGGCATATTGATCCTGGCAGTCGCGCGGCACGTGGGCGCCCGATCGTGATAACAGTCTTTCGACCTGGAGATCGCAATGGCGACCCTTACCTTTCACGGCGCGGCACAGGAGGTCACCGGCTCCTGTCACCTTCTGGAATCCCCTGCGCTCGGGCGCGTGCTGCTCGACTGCGGGCTCCATCAAGGCGGCGATACGCTTGATCGTGAACTCGAGGCGTCGTTTGCTTTCGATCCGCGCTCGATCGACGCGGTGATTCTCTCGCACGCCCATCTCGATCATTCCGGCCGATTGCCGCTGCTGGTCCGTCAGGGCTTCGGCGGCCCGATTCACTGCACAGAGGCGACCGCGGATCTATTGGAGCTGATGCTGGAGGACGCAGCCGGTATCTATCTACGTGATCTCGAGCACGAGAACCTGAGATGCAAGCGCCGCGGCAAGAGTGCGCGCAAGCCCGCCTATGGGCAAAGCGGATGTCAGCGAGGTACTGAAACGTTGTCGGCCTCATTCCTACAACGAGAGCGTCAGCGTCGGTGCCGATGCCAGCGTCTGTTTTCATGATGCGGGTCACATCCTCGGCTCCGCGATCGTCGAGTTGACGCTGTTGGAGAAATCACGCGCCAAGACGCTCGTCTTTTCAGGCGATCTTGGAAAGCGCGACTCGGTGTTGATGAACGACCCCGCCATACTCACGCGCGCCGACCTGGTGCTCATGGAAGGCACTTACGGCGACCGCAATCATCGCTCCATGGACAACACGCTGACTCAGTTGGCTGATGTACTCAAGGAAACTTGGGCACGTCGCGTGCAATGTGATGATTCCGTCGTTCGCGGTGGGCCGCACGCAGGAGATCCTGTTTCATCTGGGCCGCCTTCATCAGCAGGGTGAACTGGATGGCTGGCACGTTTTTCTCGACAGCCCGATGGCGATCGAGGCGACCCGCCTGTATGACCGCTGGATCGCCCAGCTCGACCACGACGATATCAAGCGCATCCAGCGCGGTCACAGCGACTCGATCGAGCATTTTCTACCGAATATGAGCTGCACCGTGAGCACCGACGAATCAATGTCGATCAACCGCATCAAGTCAGGCGCCATCATCATTGCCGGTAGCGGAATGTGCACTGGCGGGCGCATTCGCCACCACTTCAAGCAACGAATCTGGGACGCACGCAACACCCTGATTTTCATTGGCTACCAGGCGCGCGGAACGCTTGGCCGCATCCTCGTCGACGGCGCGCGCCACATCAAGTTGTTCCGCGATGATTTCGTCGTGAAGGCCCGTATCGAAACGCTCGGCGGTTTCTCTGCACATGCCGATCAGGACGAACTGGTGGATTGGCTCTCGAACTTTGAAAACGCGCCGCGCGCGGTACTCGTCCATGGCGAACCGGACGCGTTGGACGCACTGTCGCAACGGCTTTGGAAGGACAAGCAGATCGAAACCGAGATCCCCTTCCGCGGCCAGAGCATCGTGTTTTAGGGCCGCTGAGGCTGCGCCATGCGTACCACGTCGAATACTGCGCCACCTATTTCGTGATCCGCCCGGCGACACGCTGCTCGTGCTCCGTCATTGGCCCGAGCCTGAAGCAGTCCGACTTGAGCATTCGGCCCGACGCGCCCGGAATCAGAGTTTGCGGAACACCCGCACGGTACTCGGGTCGCCCGGCACGCGCTCCTGAGCAAAGCCCAGTTGGCGGGCAAATTTCAGCATTTTGTGATTGGTGGCGAGCACCAGTCCTTCCATGTTCTCCAGCCCACGCA